>JAEEJW010000241.1 GCA_016282095.1 Ruminiclostridium sp.
AAAGTTTTCCCCAAGACTCGAGCGTAAGCGACTTTAGCGCGCAAGCGCCGGCTCACTCAACAGAGACTATGTAATAATACACAGGCTGGCCGCCGTTTACGAGAGAGAGCTCGATAGAGTCGCCGAATTTGGTTTTGAGGTAAGAGAACGCAGTCTGCGCATCGTCATCGGAAACATCGGCGCCGTAGATCACCGTTACAAACGAACTGTCGCCTTTGAGCAGATGCTTGGTTACCTTGTAAAGCACCTTGGGCAGATCGCGGTCAACGACGTTGAGACGGCCGTTCTCCATACCGAGAATATCGCCCTGACGGATCTTCTTGTCACCGACTACGCTGTCACGCACCGCAAATGTCACAAGACCTGTGCCTACGCTGTCGAGGGCAGCAGTCATATTGACGCTGTTCTCACGCACCGAAAGATCGGGATCGTAGGTCAGCATAGCCGTGATGCCCTGCGGTATCGAGCGTGTCTGGAGTACTATGACTTTCCTGTCCGCAAGCTTTACAGTCTGCTCGGCGGCAAGGATTATATTCTTATTGTTCGGAAGTACAAATACCGTCTTTGCGGGAGTAGCCTGCACCGCATCGAGTATGTCCTCGGTAGACGGGTTCGAAGTCTGACCGCCGCGGACGATGCTGTCAACACCGAGATCAGTAAACAGCGCCTCAACGCCTGCGCCGCTTGCAACTGCGACAAATCCGACTTCCTTTTCGGGCTTTACCGGAACAGGACGCTGCTTTGACTCGTTTTTGGCTTTCTTTGCCTGAGTCTTGTGCTGTTCCTTCATGTTCTCTATCTTCATATTGGTAAGATAGCCGAACGTCAGACCCTTTTCAAAGGCAAGACCGGGATGATCGGTGTGGACGTGCACCTTTATAATGCTGTCATCGTCAACTACCACAACACTGTCGCCGATACTTTCAAGATAGGCGCGCAGCTTGGTGGCATCGTCACAGCCGTCTTTCTTGTTGATTATATATTCTGTACAGTAGGTGTACTTGATATCCGTCTCGTAAGTGCCGGCGGCATTGGTGCTGACAGCCTTTATTTCGCGCTTTTCCTCGGCGGCTTCCTTATTTTCGATAATGCCGTCGCCCTTTATGACACTGTAAAGGCCCTTGAATATCAGCAGGAAACCCATAGCGCCCGAGTCAACGACACCTGCTTTTTTCAGCGCGGGCAGAAGATCGGGTGTACGGGCAAGCGAAGCCTCGCCTTCAGCGATGAGCGCATCGAATATCGCAAGGATATCGTCAGTCTCCTCAGCCTTCTTCAGTGCAGCCTCGGAAGCCTCACGCGATACGGTGAGCACGGTACCCTCTGTGGGGTTCATTACAGACTTGTAGGCTGCCGCGACTCCCATAGAAAAGGCATTCGCAAACTCGGCACCGGTTGCGGTGTTCTTCCCTGCGAGACCTTTGGATATACCCCTGAACAGCAGGGACAGAATTACGCCGGAATTGCCTCTCGCGCCGCGCAGCATTCCCCCCGCCGCGGTCTTTGCCACAGCCGCAACAGTCACTTCGTCGCTCATTTCCGTAAGCTCCGCCAGCGCGTTGCTTATGGTCATGGACATATTAGTGCCCGTATCGCCGTCAGGAACCGGGAATACGTTCAGTTCGTCCACACGGCTCCTGTTGTTGATGATGTTGTTAGCTCCGGAGATTATACCGTCCCGGAGCAGCTTACCGCTGATCTCCAAATCAACACTTCCTTTATTAAACTATGTCGGCAATGAACTGTTTAATCAGTCCGGCAGACTTTTCCTTATCCCCTGCGGGATCCTGTAAGCTCAGCACTTTGCCGAACTCATTTCCGGGCAGTTTCTCTTTCAGCTTGTTCACGGCTTTTTCGCAGCTGCCGCTCGCCGAGCACGCTATGATGTCCACTTTCTTTCCCGTGAACGGGTGCTCCTTGATGTAGGTATTGATTGCAGGCGGGAACGAGCTCGCCCATACCGGAAACCCGACAATTATGTGCTCATAGTCGTCCGCGCTGTATTTCAGCGGATCGAGCGCCGGGGTCTCGCCGAACACCACGCTGCTGCCGCCCCACATGAACTTGCGGAAGCCCTTTTTCGGCGGCTCTTTCGCGGGAATAAGCCGTTCAAGATCGATCTCCGCGTACTCCGCGGCAGTCTGTGCCGCAAATTCCGTATTCCCCTCCAGGGAATAATATATCATCAGAATCCTGCTCATAGCCGTCCTTTCAAGCCGTCAGCCCGTCGATGAACACATCTATCGACTCGACCGGGAGCTGGGTTTGCTCCTCAACGGCATAACGCAGCTTATTCTTTATGCTGCTTACTACGGCAGAGATGTTCACGCCGTACATCACCGAAATGTGTATCGCTATGCTCACTTTGCCGTCCCTTATGCGGACATTGACACCCTTGGGTATTTTGAAGAACCTGCCGAATTCGGGAACGAGCTCTGCCAGACGCTCTTTCGGCGTTGAGGAGTTCATTGCCGATACGCCGAAGCAGTTCTCGGCGGTCGAGGAAATCAGCGAATAGAAGAATTCCTTAGTATACTCTATTCCTCCGAGGTGATTGTGAACTACTATCATAATACAGCCTCCTTATAAATACCGAAAATTTATTATACTATATTTTTACCTAAATTGCAATACCTTACAGGGCATTTACAGCAAATTTTATTTCGTGGTCTATCTTTGTCAGAGCATTTCCGGCCTCTGCCAGCGTCGGGAATATTCCGAACACCGCGCTTCCGCTGCCGGTCATACAGGCACCTGAAGCACCCGCCGCAATAAGCTCATGTCTGATCTCTTCGATACGCGGGTCGCCGTAAAGCACTTCAAACACGTTATAAAGCCCGCTTGCAGCAGCCTCCGCGCTGTCCGCGATATTGCGGCAGTAATCCGCAAAGCCCGGTCTCCCGGGAGTCGGGGCTTTATCATAAGCCGCATACGCCGCCGCCGTGGAGCAGGAGAAATCCGGTTTGACTATAACAGCCGCAAAATCCGCACAGGATATCGGACGCATTATCTCGCCAACACCGGTACATTCCGCTGTTCCGCCGAGTACACAGAACGGCACGTCAGCTCCGAGTTTCACACTCTCTTCGGCGAGCTTCTCCGCCGTGAACGGCCTGCCTGCAAGTTCGTTGAGTCCCAGCAGTACAGCTGCACCGTCCGTGCTGGAGCCGCCGAGACCGGCTTCAAGCGGGATATGCTTATGTATCATTATCTCCGCGCCGGACTGCCGCCCGGACAGCTCACAGAACAGCTTCCACGCCTTATATGCTATGTTGCGCCCGTCGAGAGGCACTGCCGGGTCGTCACAGCCAATGACGCACCCGGCTCCGGGAGCCGGAACTATGTCTATCTCGTCGTACAGGTCAACCCGTCGCATCACGGTATTAAGCGTATGGTAACCGTCCGCGCGCCTGCCTGTGATATCGAGCCAGAGATTTATCTTCGCGTAGGCCTTAACGGTCAAGCTCATTGATGAATTCCTTTATACGCTTAAGTGCCAGCAGTATGTGATTGATCGAATAAGCATAGCTTACACGGATATAGCCTTCTCCGCAGTCTCCGAAGGCGTCGCCGGGTACTACCGCTACTTTCTTCTGCTCAATGAGCCGCAGACAGAACTCCTGCGACGTAAGCCCGGTGGACCTGATGCACGGGAACACATAGAACGCGCCCTCGGGCTCAAAGCACTCCAGCCCCATCTCGTTGAAGCCGCTGACTATGAGCTTTCTTCTCATATCATATTCGCCGACCATGTAGTCTATATCTTCGCGGCAGTCCCGCAGAGCAGTCACGGCTGCGTACTGACTGACCGTTGGTGCGCTCATGATACCGTACTGATGTATTTTGAGCATCTGGGTGATTATCGGGGCCGGACCCGCAGCAAAACCGAGTCTCCAGCCGGTCATGGCAAAGGCCTTTGAGAAGCCGTTTATCACAATCGTGCGCTCGCGCATACCGTCGAGTTCCGAAATAGAGACGTGTTTTTCGCCGCCGTAGGTAAGTTCGGAATATATCTCGTCGGAAATGACGATTATATCTTTATCGCGGAGCACCTCCGCTATCTTCTCCAGCTCGTCCCTGCGCATTACGGCGCCTGTGGGATTGTTGGGGTACGGCAGAACAAGAGCCTTTGTTTTCGGCGTTATTTTTTCAAGCAGCTGCTCGGGCGTGAGCTTGAATCTGTTCTCCTGCCTTGTCTCGATCGGTACGGGAATACCGTCCGCAAGCCTTATCAGCGGGTCGTAGCATACAAAGCTCGGCTCACAGACCAGCACTTCATCGCCGGGGTTCAGCAGTGCGCGGAAAGAAGCGTCGATAGCCTCGGAGCCGCCCACTGTCACGATTATCTCATGCTTCGGATCATACCCGACGCCGATAGTTTCCTTCAGATAGCCGCTAATTCCGGCGCGGAGGCTTTCAAGACCGGAATTGGATGTATATGCGGTCTTGCCCTTTTCGAGTGTGCGGATAGCCTCTTTCCTGATTATGAACGGGGTCTTGAAATCCGGCTCACCCACCGACAGGCTGACTACATCATTCATTGTAGCAGCGATATCAAAAAACTTTCGTATCCCGGAAAACTTTATCCCCTGCGTTTTTCGGGAAAGTATCTCTTCATAGTTCATCACGGACCCACCATTTTCCTTTCATCGTCCTCGATAAGCGGGAACTCGATGCCCTTTTCCTTGAAGCGGCGCAGTATGAAGTGCGTGGTCGTGGAAAGCACGCCGTCTATCGGCGCCAGCTTGTCGGACACGAACAGAGCCACCTCGCGGAGATTTGTTCCGCGTATCGTCACGGACAGGTCGAAGGAGCCGCTCATCAGGTAGACGCTGTCCACCTCCTTGTACTGTGCGAGCATCGTGGCTATCTCATCATAGCCGCGTTCTGCCTGCGGGGAGACCTTGATCTCGATGAAGGCGGTAACGCTGTTGCGGTCTACCTCTTCCTCATTTATTACTGCCGAGTAGCCTATTACCATGCCGTCGTTCTCGAGATTTTCTATTTCGCGCTCGACCTCATCGGCACTTTTCCCGAGCATTACCGCAAGTTCTTCATTCGTGAGCCTCGCGTTCTTTCTCAGAAGTTCAACAAGTTTGTTCATGATAAATCGTCCTTTCTATATTCTTATGAATGTTGGCTTTCGTTCTTTATATACGGCAATTTCGGTGAAGCCGCAGTTTCTGGCAAGCTCAATGCCCTCGGCTATACCTTTCCCGAGATCGCCGGTACGGTGGGCATCGGAACCTATCGTCAGTATGCGTCCGCCCAGTTCCCTGTAACGCTTTACCGTTCCGGCATCCGGAAACGTCCTGCCGTATTTCTGCCGCAGACCCGATGTGTTTATTTCGATTCCCTTGCCGTTCTTTATGACTGTCCGCAGTATTTCATCAATTATGCCGGAATATCGCTTCATGTCAATATTTATGCCGTTTTCACCGACTATATAGCGCAGCGGATAAGTGATATGCCCGAGGACATCGTATCTTCCGGCTTCGGCAGTTTCCAGCAATTCATCGAAATAACGTCCGAGCAGTTCCTGCGGATCCGTCTTTGTGTAGTCAAGGAAATAGAAGTCTTCATGCCCGCGGATATTGTGCACAGAGCCTATCACGAAGTCGTAGTCATTCTCAGCCAGCAGCTTTTCCGCGAGCTCCGGCTCCTGAACGGCCTGCCCCAGCTCGACTCCGTACAGGAGTTCTGTCTTGTCTGCGTACTTCTCACGAAGCGCGGGTATCTGCGCTCCGGCGCCGGATACTGTGGCTTCGAGGTCAAAATCCGGGTCGGGAAACTCACCGAGATCAACATGGTCGGTCAGTGCATAGTACTTTATACCGAGCATGACAGCGCGCGTTACCATATCCTCGGCGCTGCTCTCTCCGTCAAACGACAGTGTGCAGTGCGTATGTAGATCAAACGGTATCATCATAAGCCCCCATACACATATTTTATTTATTATATCATATAAAGAAGAAAAAATCAATGGGAGAAGAAAATAAAAAAGCAATCAGAGCTGTCCGGAACAATATCGGAGACGTGCCACTCCGCATTTTTTCAAATTTTATCCGAAAAATATTTACATTTCCGAAAAAATATAGTATAATATATTTTATTGCAGCGATCTGCAAATACAAAACAACTGAAAGGAACAGAAAAAATGAGAGCTGTAGTGGCGGTTATAGGAAAGGATACGGTAGGCATACTCGCGAAGGTAAGTGCGATCTGCGCCGAAGCGAACGCGAACATAATGGATGTGACACAGACAATAATGCAGGATCTGTTCGCTATGACCATGCTGATAGATATATCGAAGTGCGAAAGCGAGTACAGCGCACTTGCCGACAAACTCGTGAAGGCTGGCGAGGAAATGGGTCTCCAGATACACGTTATGCACGAAGACATCTTCAACGCGATGCACAGGATATGAGAGGTGCGGCGAAATGGTGTTAAGCTCGAATGATATTCTTGAAACGATAAAGATGATACAGGAGGAAAACCTCGATATCCGTACCATTACTATGGGTATCAGCCTCCTCGACTGTATCGACAGCGATATTGACAAGGCGTGTACAAAGGTCTACGACAAAATGATGCGCCTTGCCTGCAACCATGTAAAGACCGGCGAGGACATCGAAAAGCGCTACGGTATCCCGATAATCAACAAGCGTCTGTCCGTAACGCCGATAGCTATGCTTGCGGCAGCCGCAAAGGGCAGCCCCGTGAAATTTGCGCAGACTCTCCAGAAGGTAGCTGACGAGACCGGCGTGAACTATGTCGGAGGCTACTCCGCGCTGGTGCACAAGGGGTTCTCTGCCGGCGACAAGGAGCTCATCGAAAGCATACCAGAGGCTCTTGCTTCCACAACCAAGGTATGTTCCTCGGTGAATGTCGGTTCCACACGCGCGGGTATCAACATGAATGCCGTGGCTCTTATGGGCAGGATAATAAAGCAGGCCAGCGAAGCCACCGCCGCCGATCACTGCTTCGGCGCGGCCAAGATCGTTGTATTCTGCAACGCTGTCGAGGATAACCCGTTCATGGCAGGCGCCTTCCATGGCGTCGGAGAGCCCGACTGCGAGATAAACGTAGGTGTCAGCGGCCCGGGCGTAGTACGCGCGGCTATCGCGAAGATGCCCGATGCTACGATAGACGAGATCGCCGACACGATCAAAAAGACCGCATTCAAGGTAACAAGAATGGGTCAGCTCGTCGGCACCGAAGCCAGCAAGATGCTCGGCGTACCTTTCGGAATAGTTGATCTTTCCCTTGCTCCCACACCTGCGGTAGGCGATTCCGTGGCTCATATTCTTGAAGAGATGGGACTTGAAAGCTGCGGTGCTTACGGAACGACAGCGGCTCTCGCGCTGCTCAACGATGCTGTCAAGAAGGGCGGCGTAATGGCATCTTCACGCGTTGGCGGTCTGTCCGGCGCTTTCATACCTGTTTCAGAAGACGCTGGCATGATAGATGCGGTGAACCGCGGCTCCCTCTGCCTCGAAAAGCTCGAAGCCATGACCGCCGTATGCTCGGTAGGTCTCGATATGTTCGTAGTACCCGGTGACACTCCCGCGGAGATACTTTCCGCGATCATTGCCGACGAAGCCGCTATCGGCATGGTCAACAGCAAGACCACGGCAGTCCGCGTTATCCCCGCGATCGGTATGAGGGAAGGCGAAATGCTCGACTTCGGCGGCCTTTTCGGAAGCGGTCCTGTTATGTCGATCAACAAGTTCTCGCCCGCCAAGTTCATTTCCCGCGGCGGCCATATACCGGCTCCGCTCCAGAGCCTGAAAAACTGATCATCTGCGCTTGAGCCCCGACCAAACGCTTCGCTTTGCTACCCGTTATGCAGTATCACTTTTCGGCGAAAAGACACTAATAACAAAAAAATTACTGCTCCTATTAACTGACAATAGGAGCAGATTTCTTTTTAATTTAATAACGAAGTGGTTTAAGTTTTTTGAAAGGGGGGCCGGGGGAAAACTTTTGTTCACAAAAGTTTTCCCCCGGGCTCGAGCGTCAGCGACTAAACCCGAGCGTCAGCGACCACCCGAACGCATCACGGATGCGTCTTCTTCCACTCGCTGTAGCCCTTGATAAGGCTTTCCGGCCATTTGCGGCCTGCCCAGCTTCCGCCGTTTACCTGATAATAATAATCAAAGTAGAGCGGGCTTCTGTTTGTATAGGCATTGAGCGTACTTACCGATGTCTCGCCCTTTCTGATACGTCTTGCAAATACCACGAATCTTGTGTCTACATTGGCACCGAAAGGATAGAAGCAGGTCGAAAGGGTAAGTATATCATCTCCGTACTGCACATCGAGATCGGGGTTATAGAATACGCTTCTGTCGAATACAGCTTCGAAATATCTGTAGAACAGACTCTCGGAAGTGAATTCGCGTATCTGATAATAATTGAATACGTCACCGTGTTTTGTCTGAGTGTTCACGAACATTCCGGCAAATACCACATACTGGCTCTTGCCGCCGTCGAGACTCTCAAACGAGATGATCGGGTGGGTTATGTAGAAATTGAGACTTCCGTATCTCGCAGGATAGTAGTTTGTAAGCTTTGCGAGACCTGCGCCGGTCCTGATGTTGTGACCGTATATAACGACATTGTCCGGGCGCGACGTTTCCGTTATCGGAACGTGGCAGTCCGCAAAGGAGCAGCCTACCTTTGTGTAGTCGTAATTGCCCCAGAAATCGTGTTCGAGATAGAACTTATTGTCAGAAGCCTGAAGTATGGGCAGGTCTATCGGGGTATCATCGACCTTCAGCCAACCTACGAAATCACTGTTCAGGTCTCTCATATACTCGAAATCATGCTTGATCTCGTACTTTGTGCTGCCGTAGCGGTAGCCGGACACATGGGCAAGTGTAGTAGCATAAGTCTGTGCCGCAGTCTGCGGAGCTGTGGTAGCAGCAGGAGCCGCAGGTGTGTGTGAACCGCCCGTAGAAACTCCCGAAGGATTCTGCGCCGCAGTAGCCGCTGTAACAGCCACAGGAGTGCCGGTGCCGGATGCCGTAGTGGTCACGGCAGGCTCTGTCTCCGCCGGAGTGGTCTCGGCCGCAGTGGTTGTCGTTGTAGTGGTAGTAGTAGCTTTGGTCGTTGTGGTTGTCGTTTCGGAGGTAACAGCCTCGGTAGTGGTCTCTTCGGTCACTGTCGTAACAGGGGTGGTCTCCGGAGGAACCGTCTCAACGACCTTGGATTCCTGACAGCCCGAAAGTGCCATAACAGCCGCGAGCGCTGCGGCAACGATCATTATGCGTGTTTTTCTCATCTCTCTGTGATAACCTTTCTGAAATATCTCTGTCACAACCGGCATCAATATGCCTTGCCCCAGTAAACGAGGTGCTTTGCCGGCTTCCCGCAGCATACGCAGACATCTGAGATGTGTTCCTGCTCAAAGGGTATGCAGCGCGAACCTACGCCGGTCTTTGCCTTTACCTCGTCTTCGCAGGCCTCCTCGCCGCACCACATTGCCTTGACGAAGCCGTCGCCTTTTTCTTCGAGCGCCTTTGTTATCTCATCGAGGGTCTTGCAGGCGTATGTGCGTCTTTCGCGGTTCTCGAGAGCCTTCTGATAAAGGCCGTCATGAACGGCTTTCAGCTTTGCGGCAGCCTCGGTCTCCAGGTCTTCAAGCTTTACGAAGCTCTTTTCGCCGTTGTGACGGGTCACCATTACGCACTGACCGTTCTCTATATCTTTGGGTCCGATCTCTATTCTTACCGGAACGCCCTTCATCTCGTATTCCGCAAACTTCCAACCGGGCGAATTCTCACTGTCGTCGAGCTTTACGCGCAGACCTGCTTTTTTCAGTCTGTCAAGAAGCTCGCCTGCCTTCTCAAGAACGCCTTCCTTATGCTGAGCGATCGGTATGATGACCGCCTGTATCGGAGCAACAGCCGGTGGAAGTGCAAGTCCGCTGTCGTCGCCGTGTGTCATTATGATAGCACCGATAAGTCTGGTGGTAACGCCCCAGCTCGTCTGATGCGGATATGTCAGCTGATTGTCCTTGTTTGCATACTGGATATCGAATGCCTTTGCAAAGCCGTCGCCGAAGTAGTGAGATGTACCTGCCTGCAAAGCCTTGCCGTCGTGCATAAGAGCTTCGATAGCGTAGGTCGCAACAGCGCCCGCGAACTTGTCACTTTCGGTCTTTCTGCCCTTGACTACCGGGATAGCCAGCGATTCTTCACAGAATGTGGCGTACACGTTCAGCATACGCTCCGTCTCTTCGACAGCCTCTTCGGCAGTCGCGTGTATGGTATGGCCCTCCTGCCAGAGGAACTCTCTGGAACGCAGGAACGGTCTTGTGGTCTTTTCCCAGCGCACCACGTTCACCCACTGGTTGTACAGCTTGGGCAGATCGCGGTAGGAATGTACTATGTGATTGTAATGTTCACAGAACAGGGTCTCCGATGTAGGACGTACACAGAGCTTTTCTTCAAGCTGCTCACTGCCGCCGAGAGTTACCCACGCACATTCGGGGGCAAAGCCCTCAACGTGGTCTTTTTCCTTTTCCAGCAGGCTTTCGGGAATGAACATAGGCATACATACGTTCTCATGCCCTGTCTCCTTGAACATACCGTCGAGTATTCGCTGGATATTCTCCCAGATAGCGTAGCCGTAAGGCCTTATAGCCATGCAGCCCTTTACGCTGGTGTACTCGATGAGTTCCGCCTTTTTTACGATGTCGGTGTACCACTGGGCGAAATCTTCGTCCATATTGGTTATCGCGTTTACCATTTTCTTGTTGTCAGCCATTTTATACCACTCCGTTCCGAAAAAATAGACACTTATGTTATTATATAACATTTCTCCGCGTTTTGCAATAGTATTGGCAAATTTTCTAACATTTGACAATAAACGCGGTTTGTGATATTATTATTTTAGATATAAAAGCAAGGGGGAAAGCACTGTGGACGGTATCTTCTCAAGAACAGAGCTCCTGCTCGGCAGCGAAGCCATGGAAAGGCTCGCACATTCCCGGGTAGCGGTGTTCGGCATAGGCGGTGTCGGCGGCCACGCTGCCGAGGCTCTCGCCCGTAGCGGCGTAGGCGCTCTTGATCTTATAGACAGGGACAAAGTGGCTCCCTCGAACATCAACCGACAGATCATCGCCCTGCACAGCACCGTAGGCCTGTATAAGACCGACGCGGCCGCGGCCCGTATTGCCGACATAAACCCGGCTTGCCGGGTCGTGAAGCACACTGTTTTCTTCCTGCCCGAAACTAAGGAAGAATTTGATTTTTCGCAGTACGACTATGTGGTCGATGCCATAGATACGGTGAGCGGAAAACTCGCCATAATAGAGTGCGCGAACGCTGCGGGCATACCGGTGATATCGGCTATGGGCGCAGGCAACAAGCTGGATCCGTCGCGCTTTGAGACTGCGGACATCTACGAGACTTCGGTATGCCCGCTTGCCCGCGTTATGAGAACAGAATGCAGGAAACGCGGCATAAAGCGCCTGAAAGTCGTATATTCCAAGGAAAAACCGCTTGAACCGAAGGCCTTCGACGAGGAAACAGGCAAGCCGGTACCCGCTTCGGCGGCGTTTGTTCCGTCGGTTATGGGGCTTCTGATCGCCGGCGAGGTAATTAAAGATCTGGCAAACGGGAAAGGAAAGGCAGAATGAACGATCTCGACATCATGAAAAGAGCACAGAGCTACATCGAGAGCATGGCGAAAGGCATAAACCCGCTCACAGGCGAGGAACTCCCCGATGCGGACATAGTGAATAATGTGCGTATCTCGCGGTGCCTGTTCTATGTGTCCGACGTGCTGAAAAAGGTCATTGACAACGGCGGCGAGGTGCAGAAAAATAGCGCCGGAAAGATCAGAAACAAGGACAAAGCGCCTTTTGCGCTTACAGACGAGCAGAGCAAGGAGCTTGAGCCGGACAGAAAAGCCCTGTCTCTGTCAAAAACGGTCAGCATGATAAACGCACTGATCGACGACAATGTGATGCAGAAGCTCAAAAGGAGTGTCGTGTCCGAGTGGCTGTATCAGAGAGGCTTTCTGAAAGAGATAACCATAAACGGCAGGAACTACCTTAATCCTACAGCGGAGGGCGAGGCAGCCGGGATATATCTCGGCAACTACAACACTCCCGAGGGAAACACGGTGAAGATGTGCCTGTACAGCCCCGAAGCCCAGCAGTTCATTTTCGACAATATTGACGTTATCGCGGACTTTGCACGGGGCGAAAGCGGCGATGCCGAAGAATAGAAAAAGCCCCGTGATGCGATGCACCGCGGGGACATTTTTACGATATCAGTCGGATACATAAGGGATAAGAGCTATCTGTCTTGCTCTCTTGATAGCAACAGTGAGCTCTCTCTGATGATAAGCGCAGCAGCCTGTAACACGACGGGGCAGTATCTTGGAACGCTCTGTCATGCACTTCTTGAGCTTTGCTACGTCCTTGTAATCGATGAATTCGGCTCTGTCAGCGCAGAACTGGCAGACCTTTTTTCTCCCGCGCTTTACAGGGCGTGCGGGTCTCTCGCCCATTTCCTTCTTTTCAGCCATCGTTATATTCCTCCTCAATTAAAACGGATAGTCTTCTCCGTCACCCTTGCCGGAACCTGCGGGCGGAGCCTTGAAATCGTCCGCCGTATAGCCGCCGTTCGATGAAGGTGCGGAACTGCTGCCGTAGCCGGAGCTTGCCGGCGGCGGCTCGGGGTAACCGGGATCAGGGCGGTAGCCTCCGCCTGTTCCTTCGGGTTTCTTGTCACCTGTAAATGTCGCACGATCCACTATGATCTCGGTAATGTATCTTGTAGCGCCGTTCTTATCGACATAGCTCCTGTTCTGGAGCTCACCCTCGACAAGTATCGGTCTGCCCTTTGTCCAGTATCTTGCAATGAACTCTGCCTCCTGACGCCATGCGACGCAGTTGAAAAAGTCGGACTTCTTCTCCTCGCCCTTTGTCTGGAAGCGTCTGTCAACGGCAATGCTGAACGAAAGCACCGAAACGCCTGACTGTGTAGTCTTCAGTTCAAGATCCTGGGTAACTCTGCCAAGCATTATTACTCTGTTGAACATTTACAAATTCCCCCCTGCCTGATGTTTCTCCTCGTTTTTCCCTTGTCTTACTTGCGTAAAACGACCATAGAGCGGAGAACGCCGTCAGTTATGTTGATAACGCGCTCAAACTCATCGGGAAACTCGGGCTTGCTGTCAAAGTGGTAAACCACATAGTAGCCATCGGACTCGTAGTTGATATCGTATGCGAGCTTTCTCTTGCCCCATTCATCGACATCAACAAGCTCGGCATGCTCCTTGATAAGGTCGGAGAACTTTGCCACGAGAGTCTTGATAGCCTCTTCCCCGTTCTTTAACGAGAATACAACGACTGCCTCGTACTTTTCACCTGTTTTAGCCATATTGACCTCCTTTTAGACTGTCGGCCCGCACTTTCTTGTGCGAGCAAGGATATGCTGACCCTTAAAGAGTCAACTATTGAATTATAGCAGGTTTTTGTCCGCTTGTCAAGACGTGGCGGAAAATTTTTTCACATCTTTTTTCGACTGTTCCGGAAAAAGCACAGTTTTATTGGTTCAGCCGCGAATGTGAAAGATTTGTGAAAATTTTCGTTTTTGCCTTGTCCCGTTCTGTTATTTATAGTATAATAGTATTTTACAGCGATTAATTCCACGGATATTTTAATTTGCCCGGGCGCGGTGGATTTCCGCGCTCTCCTCATATCCATGATGACCGGGCGGGATAGCCGGCTAAAACAATCAAGGGAGATAGAAATGTCATATCAGGACGACAAGCGCGAGCTGCTCAAGCTCAAGCAGGGGCTAATAGAAGAAAGTGAAGAAATACACGAAGTAGAAAAGCCCGTCTACGAGCTCCACGGAAAAAAGCGCATCGAAAATTTCTTCTATCACTACAAGTGGCACCTCATCGCGGGGCTGTTCTTTGCGGCAGTGGCGGCATTTCTCATTGTGTCGCTTCTTCAGAAGGAACAGGGCGATATGCGGGTAATGGTAGTGACAAAGGATCATCAGATCGCGTCGGAGATAATGTTCAAGACCGGCGATCTCGAAAAGGCATTTGAGCTTTACTGCCCGGATTACGACAACAACGGCTATATACACGTTGATGTCTACAATGTTGATCTTAGCGATAATCCCGACCCGCAGTATTCTCTTGCCGCAGTCACAAAAGTCACCAGTGAGATAATGTTCGGTGAGGCGCAGCTCTTTCTCGTCGATTCTCTCGGCGCGGAGGCGATCACAAACGGAGATCTGACGCAGTTCGTCGATCTCGGCTCGCTCTACCCCGATGTGGACTATATAGACGGCGTGTTCCTTAAGATCAAGGACAGCGGCTTTGCGGTCAATGCCCAGTATCACGAAGCCTGCCCGGACGATCTTTATCTCGCTGTGCGCAACGCCACGGAAAGCGACGATAACAGCGCCCGCAGCCTTCCAGCAAAGAAAAAGGCTCTGGAAATGATCGACCACATCGTGAACGACTATTATGCCGGCTGGATAGACGATCAGGGCAGAATATACGGCATCAGCGGAAAAGAGGTAAGCCAATGAAACAGGAGAGCATAGCTCTGACGGCTCTGAAAGGGCTGGGATTTGCGGTATTCGGGAATGTCCTCGGCGGCATAATGACGGTATCGCTGGCACCGTTCCTGTCGGAATGGTTCATACCCTATATCGCAATACTTCTGACGGTATTTATATACGGATCCCTGCTGTTCACCGCGGGAATGAAGGACGGGCAGAAACAGGCGAAGCTCCTGCGCAGACATGAGATCGAAGCCGTCCCGAAGCTCCGCTGGATATGGCTCGGTCTGGCTATAGGCGGCATTATGTGCATACCATGCGCTGTTCTGCTGACGAGCGCGCTCGGAGCATTCCCGCTGACCGGAGAACTGCTTCTGGGTTCTTATTTTGTGCTGGGGGCTCTCGCGCCGTCCTTCTTCATGATCGATGTGCAGCAGATGTCACCGGTATTTCCGCTCATACTCATGGCGGTATATCTGATAATAACACCCATACCGGCGCAGATAGGATATAGATTCGGTACAGGAGATAAGGATTTAAGAGACTTCATGTACGAGAGATAAAACATTAAAATGACAAGGAATAATACTATGAAAAAAGGCATACTTTTCGATCTTGACGGTACGCTCTGGGATTCCTCCGGAGTAGTCATAGAGTCATGGAACAACACGATAGCAAATCACACAGACCTCGGTCTGACTTTCACACAGGAACAGATGCGCAGCTACATGGGAAAGACCCTCGACCAGATCGGCGACCTGATGTTTCCGATGCTGCCGCCGGAAGAAAGGCTGAATCTCATGCGTATCTGCTCGCGGGAAGAAAACGAGTTCCTGAAGACAGCAAACCCCTATATCTATCCGGGAGAGAAGGAAGTCCTTGAAAAGCTGAGCAAGGATCACCTGCTGGCAGTCGTAAGCAACTGTCAGGACGGATATATAGAGATCTTTCTTGAAAAGTGCGGCTTCGGCGGGCTCTTCGGAGACTTTGAGTGCGCCGGCAGAACGGGTCTCGACAAAGGCGATAACATAAAGCTCGTCGCACAGCGCAACGGACTTGAAAAGTGCTTCTACCTCGGCGATACCGAAATGGACGGTGCAGCTGCACGCAAAGCCGGTGTCCCCTTCATTCATGCCGCCTATGGTTTCGGCAGCCCCGCCGGCTTCGACGCCCGTATCAACAATATTTCAGAGCTCGCAGCAGCAGTCGCTGCGCTCGAGTGAGAAGAGGGTCGCTCACGCTCGAGTGAGAAGAGAGTCGCTCACGCTCGAGTGAGAAGAGAGTCGCTCACGCTCGAGTGAGAAGAGGGTCGCTCGCGCTCGAGTATGACGCCCTTTAAAAAGGGCTTGGCCTAAACTTAAAACGCTTCGCCTTGCAGATCCGACAGGCAGTACGCCTGCTCCGGACTCCAAAACATAAAAGCATTCTTTGCCGAATGTAACAGAAGAATTGAACGCACAGTCACAAGAACCAAAAACAAAAAAACTGCTCCTATTAATGACAATAGGAGCAGATTTTTTTACTTTAACAGCGATGCGGCCGCTTATTCCTCTTCGGCGGATGCTTCTCCGTCGTCAGAGCCTTCCTCGAGCAGAGCCTTGATAGAAAGGCTTACTCTGTTCTTCTCTTCGTCGATCTCGGTGATCTTGGCATCAACTACCTGTCCTACGGAGAGAACCTTGGAAACGTCCGTTACACGCTCTCTTGCGATCTGCGAGATGTGGATAAGACCCTCAACAGCGGGAATTATCTGCGCAAATGCACCGAAAGGAGTGATCGAAACAATCTGTACCTTGACTACATCGCCTTCAGCAAATTCGTTGAGGAACTTCGTCCACGGATTGTCCTCGGGCTTCTTGGCTGTAAGAGATACTCTCTTCTTCTCGGGATCGTAGCTCTTTACCGTTACCTCAAGCTTGTCACCTATGCTGACAACCTCTTTCGGATGCTTTACTCTGTTCCATGTGAGTTCGGTAAGGTGAACCATACCGTCAACACCGCCGAGGTCAACAAATACGCCGTAGCTCTCCATAGACTTGACTTCGCCGACGAACTTCTTGCCAACTTCAAGTTCTTCCCAGAACTTTGCTCTGACAGCATCTGTCTCTTCTCTTTCAGCAGCCTTGATCGAGCCTACAACACGGCCTCTGCCTTCGTTCACTTCGATAACCTTGAACTTGCAGGGCTTGCCCTGGATATCCTCAAGCTTGCCGTTTCTCGGAACACCGGACTGCGAAGCAGGTACAAATACGCTTGCGCCTTCCTTGGATGTTACCATCACGCCGCCCTTGACTACCTTTGTTACGGTACCCTCAACGCTCTCGTTGTTTTCCTTGGCAGCGAGTATCTTCTCCATGCCCTGCTGGGTGTCGACCTGCTTCTTGGACAGGTATACATAGCCCTCGGCATCGTTGATCTTTTTTACGATACAGTCGATCACATCGCCTACCTTGACTACATCCTCGGGTGCCTTTGTGGGATCGTTGGAAAGATCCTCGGCAAGTATGTAGCCGGAATGCTTGGTACCGATGTCTACAACAGCTTCAGTCTTATTTACAGCAACAACAGTAGCTTTGACCCTATTACCTGTATATACCCGCACCCTTTCCATGGAATCGAGGGCAGCCATGAACTCGGGATCCATAGCTTCATCCTTGATGATTTCGCTCATAATATTATGAACCTCCTTAATTATATATGCAGGGGTCGATGCTCCTGCTGTAATTCCTATTTTAACATCCTTTGAAGATGATAAAAGGCGCAGTATGCCGGCTTTGTGTCTGCGCGTAAGGTCTTCCGCGTTTTCACAGAAAAAGGTCGGACATTTCGCGGCACATATATCCGCGAGCTTTTTTGAGTTACTGCTGTGCGCCCCGCCGACAACGATCATCATTCCACAATGCTCTGCAAGCTCTGCGGCTTCATTCTGTCGCTCAGCGGTAGCTTTACATATTGTATCAAAAAATTCGGCTTTTGTATAGTGTTTTTTTATATTTTTTTGTAAATCTGTCCACTTGCACATATCGAAAGTCGTCTGAGCAACTACTTTTAGTGATTTTGCACCAAACAATTTATCCGAATTTGCAAGTTCTTCCAGTTCCCCGATGCTGCTTACTGCTTCCGCACGTCCTGGGGCACATCCCATTATTCCGATGACCTCGGGGTGATTTCTGTCACCGACTACCAGCAGATCGCTGTCTTCGCATTCGGCGGCTATCCTGTGTATCCGCTCGACGAAGGGACAGGTAGCGTCCACACATTCGAGCCCCAGCTCCGAGATACGGTCATACACTGCTTTGCCGACTCCGTGGCTTCGTATCACGATACAGCCCCTTGCCTGCTCCGGTTCGTCCACCGGCACAACGCCCTGTCTCTTAAGATCCGCGATGGCATCGTTATTGTGTATCAGCGGTCCGAGAGTATATACCGAACCATGCTCTGCGGCGGCTTTCCGTGACAGTTCTATCGCGCGCTTCACGCCGTAGCAGAAGCCTGCGCTCTTTGCGACGGTTATCTCACTCATCTTCTTCACCGCCGGAATGTTTCTTTGCGGATGTCGGCAGAGGGAGCCCTGCGGCATCATATATCTTCTTCTGGAGACCGGCTATCGAATCTCCGATGCATTTGGCAGCATTCCTCATACTGTGTCTGTCGTTCTCGTCTATGTGTACTTTCTCAGCCGGTATCATTTCGCCGAAAGCTATGTCAACGACATTCTTCTCACCATATCTGATACACGCGGGCAGCACAGGCACCGCAGCCTGCGAGGCGATAAGCACAACGCCGGACTTCATTCTGAGTAGAGCACCGTCCTTTGAACGGGTTCCCTCCGGGAATATGACAAGTATGCGGTTCTTTTTTACAGCCTCGATGGACATTCTTATGGGGGCATCGTCGCCCGAACCCCGCGAAACGGGGAACGCTCCGCACCGTCTGATAAGCCACGCGAAGAACGGATTTTTTTTGAACAGTTCGTCCTTTGCCATAAAGGAGAACTTACCGCGTATCACCGCCGCGATCATAGGCGGGTCCGCATAGCGCTGATGGTTGCAGGCGATTATATACCCTCCCTTCAGATCGGGTATGTTCTGGGGGTCTATGACATTTATCCTGTATTTGATATGAAAGACGATAGAGAGCAGTTTTCTGAAAAATAAGTACATTATAACGTTTTTCCTTATCCGATAGTATCTTATCTGCTCATTATGAGTTCTGTGAGTCCGCTGACAGTTTCCTCAAAGCTGAGTTCGCTGGTGTCTATGAGGATCGCATCCTCAGCCTGCTTCAGCGGAGCTTCCTTGCGGTGTGTATCGTTGTAGTCACGGCGGTTTACTTCTACCAGCACCTCACCGAGCGTAACGTTCTGCCCCTTGGCGACAAGCTCGTCATAGCGGCGTTTTGCGCGTATTTCGGGCTTTGCGGTAATGAATATCTTCAGATCCGCATTGGGGAGTATCACCGTGCCGATGTCTCTGCCGTCCATTATAACGTTGTTCTCTGCAGCTATCGAACGCTGTAAGCTCAGCAGGTACTTTCTGACCGAAGGCAGGGCGGATATATCGCTTGCCGCTTTGCTGACTTTGAGAGTACGGATATCGTCCGAGACATCCTCACCGTTGACGTAGACGTGCTGTTCACCGTCGATGCGGTCGAGTTTCAGTTCAAGGCGTTCCTCAAGAGCGGCAGCTATGGCGTTTTCATTGTCCGGGGAAATATCAATGCCGTTTCTGAGGCAGAACAAAGCACAGGAGCGGTAAAGAGCCCCCGTATCAACATAAATGAATCCGATTCTCCGCGCACACTCGCGTGCTACACTGCTTTTGCCCGCACCTACGGGACCGTCGATAGCAACATTTATCATAGCTCTGAACGTCTCCTCCGGACATACTTTCCAATAATATACATACAAATTATAACACAGTTTTTTAAAAATATCAACACATTTTCTAAATTTTCTTCATTTTTGACAAAAAGCGGCTCCCTGTTTTGTAGGGAGCCGCCGGGCGGTATCAGATCAGGCTTAAACGGTACCGGAAACAGTTACGGTAACGGATCCGGGAACAGTTGACCATGCGCCGGTCTGCGGATCCTGGACAAAGTCTGCCGCCGGAACGGTGAATGCACCCTGAACGGTCGCAAACTCGCCCGTAACCTCGTCATAGGTGTATTCGCCGGTGGTACGCGGGACACCTTCCACTGACACGGTAATATCCGAGAGAACGGGGTCGAAGGTATCCTCGATGACGGCAGCCGCTTCCGGAGCGCTGCCGGTGTTGCCGATAACGAAACTGTAGGTTATCGGCGAGTTCCCGGTCACCTCGGCAGGCGACAGAGCCTTGTTTATCGACAGCACGGGTACGCTGGCCGCCGGTATCGTTTCGGACGCGGTCACAGACGTTATGCCCTGCCCCGTTACTGCCGCCGTATTGGTGATCGTCGAGCCGGTTTCGGGAGGCGCGAACTCATTCGGTACGGCCTGATATATAACTATCGCGTTTCCGCCCGCAGGAACGGTTATACCCTGGATCACGAGAGTATCTCCCGCGGTCACCGAAGGTGCGGGCTGCAGAGCGCCGTCCGAATAGTATGTCACGGAGCCGCTCACATAGTCCAGCGGAATAAGTGTGAGTCCGCCGGATGTGTAGGTACCGAGATCATCGGTTATCGTGAGACCCGTAAGGTCAGCGGTACCGGAGTTTACCAGTGACAGCACATAGGTAACGGGCTCACCGGCCGTGTAAGCCTGCGTCACAGCCGTCTTGGCCGCTGTAAGCGTCTCGGTTATCGTGCCGGTGACGGTGTTCGATGCCACTCTTGTGTTGTTATATAAAAGCGAAGCCTGATTTGTAAAGGTTGCCATTGCTTTTTCCTCCTGTATTTTATTTGCGGGCTGCTGCCCACGTTTCATTATATGCCGCACGCAAAAAAGCGTTACGCGCACTGTATTTTTTGCGAAAATGCCTTGAAAATATGTTTCTTTTGGTATATAATAAAAAATACAGAAGAAGATCGGAACAAGAAAGAACGAAATGAAAAAAGTCTTAAAATATATCACCGGTTATATAAAGGAGCTCGACAAGGCCATGCTCGCGCTGTGCGTGATAATGAGCGTGTTCAGCGTATTCCTGCTGTATGCCATGAATGTCAGCGGCATAAGCTCGCAGGTCACGGGCCGGCAGTGGCGCATAAACCTGATAGCCGCAGTCGTCGGTATAGCCGCCGCCATGATAATATCCGCCATAGATTACAAATTCATCGCGAAGCTGTGGTTCATATACGCGCCTGTTTCCCTGATACTCGTGCTGTTGCTGTTCACACCGCTGGGACGCGGCGTTGAGGGCGCCGACGATATCGGCTGGCTTAATCTCGGGTTCATACAGTTCCAGCCCTCCGAACTGCTGAAGATCGCGTTCATACTGACCTTTGCGCTGCATCTGAGCAAAGTCGGCAGCAGGCTCAACGAGCCGCTGAATATGCTTCTGATCTGCATTCACGGCGCCGTACCCGTACTCATCATAATGAAACAGGGCGACGACGGTTCGGCGCTGGTATTCATTTCGATCTTTGTGATAATGCTGTTCGCGGCCGGCGTTGCATGGCAGTACATTGCCGCGGCGTTCGTAGCGGTGCCGGCAGTGATATGGTTCGCATGGAACTACCTGATGCAGCCTTATCAGATAAAGCGCATACAGATACTCTGGGACACGCAGATGCAGGAAGAGGAGATGCTCGGCATATATATGCAGCAGTACCTCGGCAAGAAAGCCCTCGGTTCCGGCGGCGTCACCGGGCTCGGTCTGTTCGGGAGCGACAGATATACCTATGTTCCCGAGCTCGACACGGACTTCATATTCTCGTATATCGGCATGACGCTGGGCTTCATAGGCTGTCTGCTGACGGCCCTGATGCTGGCAGTGATATGCCTCAGATGCCTGTCCGCAGCGTCTTTGTCAAAGGATACACTCGGACGGCTGATATGTATGGGCGTATTCGCGGTGTTCTTTTCCCATTCGGTAATAAACATCGGCATGGATCTCGGCGTGATGCCGGTCATCGGCATACCCCTGCCGCTGATAAGCGCGGGAGGCACCTCGGTCATCTCGATGTACGCCGCGGCGGGGCTCGTTATGAGCGTCTATTCACACAGGCATAAGGCGGAGCATATGTTCTACTCCGAGAAATACGACTGATGACCAGAAATTAAAGAGAGGTTAAGAAAAATGGCATTCAAACCAAGAATAGCGGAGATCGGGGAGCTGTACAGAGACGACACCCTCGTTCAGCAGAAGAAGCGTTACAGAAAAGCAGTGGAGGAGTACAGGAAATACTTCGGCTCCGACGGGGAGAATATCCGGATCTTCTCGTCGCCGGGACGCACCGAAGTCGGCGGGAACCACACCGACCACAACTGCGGAAAAGTGCTGGCAGCCAGCGTCGATCTTGATATCATAGCGATAGTCGAGCCTACCGGCGAGCCTTATGCCGTCATAAAATCGGAGGGTCATGAAGAGAACCGTATCTCCATAGATGAGCTGGATATCGCCGAAAACGAAAAAAATACCCCCACAGCTCTGCTGAGGGGTGTTACCGCGGGATTCAGAAAGCGCGGCTTCGCGATCGGAGGATTCAGGGCTTACACCACGTCGAACGTGGTGATAGGCTCGGGATTGTCCGCGTCCGCGGCATTTGAGGTGCTCATCGGAACGATATATTCCTATCTCTTCAACAGCGGCACTGTTGATCCGATAAAGGTAGCGCAGATATCGCAGTTCGCGGAGAATGTCTATTATGGCAAACCCAGCGGACTTATGGATCAGACAGCGGCAGCCGTGGGCGGCTTCGTTTCCATTGACTTCAAGGATATCGACAGCCCCATAATCGACCACGTCAATGTGGATTTCGACAGCTTCGGCCACGCTCTCTGCATAATAGATACCAAGGGCGATCCCGATGACATAAATGAGGAATACATGGCAATACGCAACGAGATGCACGGGATAGCCGAATTCTTCTCCGTCGATACGCTTCGCCAGCTCTGCAAGCATGACATTATACTCAACATAAACCTGCTGCGTGAGCATTTCGGAGACCGTGCCGTGCTCCGCGCGATACATTTCTTTGAGGAGAACAAGCGCGTTGACAAGCTGGTCAACGCCCTGCGCCGCAGCGACTTCCAGGCATTCCTCGATTCGATAAACGAAAGCGGCAACTCGTCCTACAAGTATCTGCAGAACGTATATTCCAGCAAGGACGTTCTGCATCAGGGACTGAGCGTCGGACTGAACATAGCGGAATACGCTCTCGGCAGAAAGGGAGCTTCCCGCGTACACGGAGCGGGCTTCGCCGGCACCATACAGGCCTTCGTGCCTTTTGAGCTGCTCAAGGAATTCAAAATGGAACTCGAAAAGGTGTTCGGCCCCGGAAGCTGCCACGTTCTGCGGATCCGGCCGGTGGGCGGCTGCGAAGTCAGCGCTGCGAGCATCGCGGATTAATCCGTCTTCACTTCGTACTCCTGTGCTCTCGGAATGAGCCTTATGTCAACCAGCGCATCTGTCAGGGTGCCGTTATCCGTGAATTCCTCGGTGAACACCTTGCCCAGTGCGCGTATCTCGGCTGCAAAGCCCGCCTTGTCGTAAGGTATCAGCAGTTTCATGCGCTTCGAGCTTTGCGGGAGATTCTTCGCGATAAGAGCCAGCATACGTTCTGTGCCTGCTCCGGTCTTTGCCGATATTCTGACCGTGGTGTCGTCCTCGGGTATTTCGTAATCCACGAGGTCGCATTTATTGAGTATGTCTATGACAGGTATCTCACCGCAGCCCAGCTCGGCAAGGAGCCTGCGGGTTGTGAGGGCCTTTTCCTTCGCTTCCGGGTCGGAGATGTCGGAAACATGCAGTATTATGTCGGCATTTGCAGCTTCTTCGAGAGTCGAGCGGAATGCCTCGACCAGATGATGCGGAAGCCTTCTTATCAGACCTACAGTGTCTATCAGCGTTACGGAACGGCCGTCCGGCAGCTCTATTGCGCGCGAGGTGAGGTCGAGGGTTGCGAACAGCTTGTCCTCGGCAAGCACACCGGCATCTGTGAGACGGTTCAGAAGTGTGGATTTGCCTGCGTTGGTGTAGCCCACTATCGCGGCTGTGAGCACGTTGTCTTTCTTCCTGCGGGCGCGTGACATTCCGCGGCGGGTCTCAAGCTCTTTCAGTTCGTCTTCCAGCTTCTCTATGCGGCGCTGTATGTGCCTGCGGTCGGTCTCGAGCTGCTTTTCGCCGGGTCCGCGGGTACCTATGCCTCCGCCCAGTCTCGAAAGCGAACGCCCTATGCCCATAAGTCGCGGCAGACGGTATTTCAGCTGCGCCAGTTCGACCTGCAGCTTGCCCTCGTTCGAAACTGCACGGGCAGCAAATATGTCAAGTATCAGCATCGTGCGGTCTATGACGCGCACGTTCACTATATCCTCGATGTTGCGTATCTCACTTGCGGTAAGCTCGGTATCAAATATGACCAGCTCAGCTTCAAGCGACTGCGCCAGCTCCGCAAGCTCATCTATCTTGCCCTCGCCCAGCACTGTGGCGCTGTCCGCGGAAGGCCGCTTCTGGACGACCCTCGCAACCGCTTCGGCTTCGGCAGTCTCCGCAAGTTCCTCCAGCTCATCCAGTGATGCCTCAACATCGTATTCTCCCGTATCAAGCGCGGCAAGTATCGCCTTTACGGGAAGTTTTTCATTCTGTATCTCTGTCATTGATCTTCTCCTTTCATGGAGTATGATACTATTATACACAAATCACGCGCAAAATGCAACACCGGAGGTGACATTTTGGACAATAAAAAGAATAACCGCAACGGTGAGTTCGCCTATGAGGACTATGACAACTACCCCGCAGAAGATATCTATATGGATCACAAGGAGTACGACAAGTTCAATGAATACGCCGACAGAACTTCGGGCAGTCTTTATTTCGGCGACAGCAGCGCAGACGATTATCTGGAAAGCATACTGAACGAATACGGAACCGAAAAAAAACACTCCCGGAGAAAAAACGGCATAACTCCGGATCCGATAACTGTCGAAGAACAGATAAACGCACCCGGAGAGACCTATACTCCCGAACCGGAACCCGAAGAAGAACCTGAAGAAGACTATGAGGAATATCCCGAGCCGGAATACGAACCGGAACCGGAGGAAAAACCCGCTCCTGAGCCTCTCCCCATGCCGGAGGAAAAAGCCCCCGTCATTCCGGAAGAGCCCGTACTTCCGGCCCCGCCGGTTAGGACAGACCGCGATGCGGGTCACACCTACGAATCGCCTGTCGGCGATCACATAACAAAGCTGGATATACCGAAGGGCGTCCTGGAGGTCATCGACCTTCTGAAAGCTCACACCTACACCTGCTACCTTGTCGGGGACTGCGTAAATATGCTGGTTCTGGGCGAACGGGTAATGGATTTCGATATTGCCTGCAACGCCTCTATGGAGCGCATTATAGCGATATGCGAGGACAGATTCAAGGTGCGAGAGGATCTTGTGGAACGCGGCGAGCTCATAATCATAAACGGCGGCATGGGCATATCGGTGGCTCCGTACCGCTCCCGCACCGACGGCAGCGGAAAGCCCATATACTGTAAGACCATAGATGAGGATCTGCGCCGGCGCACGTTCACATCGGAAACGGTAGCCTACAACCCCGACTCCGGTATCTACGACCAGTTCGGAGGCCTCGCCTGCATAACCGCCGAGAAAACAATACTACGGGCTATCGATGAGGAAAAATATGAGGCATCGGAATACGAGCAGGCGAAGCTGAAGAAAAAGCCTAAGGATGCTCCAAAAAAACTCGTTATAGAAGCGATACGCGAAAACCCGGAGTGCATACTCATCGCGATGCAGAAATACGCACGCGGCGAGGCAGAGATAAGCCCTTACACGCTCCGCAATATCAACGAGAATCCCGAGCTTATCGACATGATGCTGCCCTCGGAGATATCGCGGTATTTCCGCCGTATACTGCTGGGCAGACGCGCCGGTGAAGCGATCACCGCGTTCCGGGAGATCGTATGCAGAGTGTTCCCCGTCCTCCGGGCGCAGATAGATTTTGAACAGAAGAGCCGCTACCACGACACGACTCTCTATGAACACACAGCGAAGGCAGTCGGCTACGGATTTCCGGATTACCCGGTAAGGCTGGCTCTCCTGCTCCACGATATCGGGAAGCCCGACTGCGCCGCTGACAGAGGCGACTATATGACCTTCTACGGCCACTCGGAGCGCGGTGTGATGCTCGCCCGTGACGTGTTCGAGAACTACGAAGCGGACGATGACACGATAAGCAAGGTACTGTTCATGATCGCACACCACGACGATCACATCTCCCCGGAGAACGTCACGGACTTCATCGGGGCATTCGGTTCCGGGAACACACGCCTGCTCCTGCTGATGCAGTCCGCCAATGTGAGAGCAAAAAGCACAGACCCGGTGAACGAGCGTGTATCCGCGTCACTGCGGCAGATGGCGGACAATATTGATGCCTACGCACCTCCGCCTCCGAGACCGCGCGGCCGCAGATAAGCTGTCCGTATGCCCGCACAGTCGGCAGGAAACCATATATGCCGTATTTTTTCATAAAGTGTGTAAAAATATCTTGCATTTTAAGCACAAGTGTGCTAAAATATATGTATTAATATTTTTGAAAGGAAGTACCCCAGTATGTTAGTATCGGCAAAAGATATGTTAAACAAGGCCCGCGATGGCAAGTACGCCGTTGGTCAGTTCAACATCAACAACCTTGAATGGACAAAGGCTATCCTTCTCACAGCTCAGGAGCTCCAGTCCCCTGTTATCCTCGGCGTTTCCGAAGGCGCAGGCAAGTATATGTGCGGCTACAAGACCGTTGTAGGCATGACAAAGGGCATGATCGAGTGCCTCGGCATCACCGTTCCGGTAGCTCTGCACCTTGACCACGGTACATTCGAAGGCGCAAAGGCTTGCATCAACGCAGGCTTCTCGTCCATAATGTTCGACGGCTCTCACCTGCCGTTCGAGGAGAACTTTGCAAAGACAACAGCTCTCGTAAACACCTGCGATGTGCTCGGTCTGTCCCTTGAGGCAGAAGTCGGCGCTATCGGCGGCGAAGAGGACGGCGTTGTAGGCGCAGGCGAGTGCGCAGATCCCGAAGAGTGCAAGAAGATCGCTGACCTCGGCGTAACAATGCTCGCAGCAGGCATCGGCAACATCCACGGCAAATACCCCGAGAACTGGCCCGGCCTCAGCTTCACAACTCTCGAAGCTATCAAGGCAAAGGTAGGCGATATGCCTCTCGTTCTCCACGGCGGCACAGGCAT
>JAEEJW010000242.1 GCA_016282095.1 Ruminiclostridium sp.
CATCGAATTCGCGCGGAACGTGCTTGGCTGGAAGGACGCCGACAGCGCGGAATTCTCCGTAACTCCCCACAACGTGATAGACCTGATGCCGGATCAGAAAGGCGTCGAAATGGGCGGCACAATGCGGCTGGGAGCGTACCCTTGCGAGCTTGCCGGGGGCAGTCTCGCGCAGAGATGCTACGGCATTTCATACATTTCCGAACGCCACCGCCACCGTTACGAATTCAACAACGATTTCCGTGAGGATTTCGAGAAGAACGGCATGAGGCTTTCCGGTCTGTCCCCGGACGGCAGGCTCGTTGAGATCGTTGAGATCCCCGGTAACCCATTCTTCGCCGCCGTTCAGTTCCACCCCGAATTCAAGTCGAGGCCGAATCACCCGCATCCTTTATTTACAGGGCTGATAACGGCAGTGGAACAAACTGCCGCACAGATGAAAAAAGACAAAAAATAACTGCTCCTTTACAGAAGCAGTTATTTTTATTTCATAAATGGTTTTGCGGATATGCCGCGATGCTCTTTCCGATCAGCCTACGATACCGGATCTTTCAACACCTTCAACGAAGTTCTTCTGTAAGAAGATGTACATAACGAGTATCGGCAGGATAGACAGCAGGCATCCGGACTCGATCCATACCAGCCAGTCGGCAGGAACGCCGGTCGGCGTACTGGTCGGGCTGTAGTAAGCCGAGATCGTCTGATAGAGGTTGCTTACCATAAGCGCTACTGTGTTCGACTTGGAGAAGAACATACCCGAAACGTAAGAGTCGTTCCAGTACCATACTACCGAGAAGATGAATACCGTCAGGAACGAGTTGGAAGCGTTCGGAACCATTATTCTCACGAATGTCTCGAACGGTCCGCAGCCGTCCAGATAAGCGGCGTCCTCAAGCTCCTTCGGAAGTCCGCGGAAGAACTGTCTGAACAGGAAGATGAACAGACCCGCACGGATACCGTTGCAGAAGAATGCCTGAAGATACAGAGCCCACGGAGAGTCGGCAAGGTTCACAGGGCCGCCCGCAAGGAGCGTGCAGATGTGGAACGGGTCAAAGTATCTGAACTGCATGAACTGCGGGATAAGGATTACCTGAGTCGGTACGATGATCTGGAGTATAACGATCGCGAAGAATATACTCTTGCCCTTGAACTTGAATCTCGCGAAGCCGTAGCCGGCGATAGAGCAGGTAAGAACCTGTATTATCGAGCAGACCACGTTTACCGTTACGGTGTCCCATACCAGCTTCGGATAGTCAATCGCTATCCATGTTTCCTCAAGGTTCGCGAATGTAAGGGTCTTGGGGATCCACATGATCGACGGATCGGACATCTCCATCTGAGGACGGAGTGCGCAGGAGATCATATAGAGTATCGGGTAGATAACGACGAAGGCGAGGCCGAAGAGTATCAGGAATCTGAATATCGGCCATACAACGCCCGATGCGCGTCTGCCGAGGATGTAGCGGTAATGCTTCTTTTCCTCGGGCTTATAGCTGCGGTAATTTGTAAGTATGTGCCATGTCGAGACATGGAACTTTTTCATTCGCTCTTTTTCTTCTTTTTTGAGCTCTTTCTTTGATTTCATTCCGGCAGGTACGGAGGGGGCTCTCTGTACAACCGCTGTATTTTCGTTGTCCATTGAAGTACCTCCTTAATCTACCTGATAGAATATGAATCTGGAAACGATGACCGATATCAGCGCGAGTATCACGCCTACTATCGCGAAGTATGCCCATGCCATTGCGGAAGCGTGGTCGTACTCCCATACCTTTATGTAGGACATTACCTGTTTCATTACCGGGTTATCCGACTTGACGAAGGCATCTATGATCGTATAGATGAGGTTTACGAAGATCATAGGGGAAATGGTCGGGAAGGTTATCTTCCAGAAGAATTCCCAGCCCGTCGCGCCTTCCATGGACGCCGCCTCTTTTGCCGAGGTCGGTATCTGCTGGAGTGCGGAAATGAATATCAGTACCTGGATACCGGAATCCCATATCAGGTTCAGTATCGAGCTTGTGACTTCGGATACCGCGTCCGCAAGCTGCTGACTTATGTTATTCAGTCCCATGAACTGCAGGAAGTCCTCAACGAAGTTCGTCTTGAACAACGCACTGAACTGGGACGCGTCTGAGACGCCTTGTGACAACATATCGCCGTTGATGACTCCGAGCACAGGACCCGTCGCTATCAGTACCGGCAGGAAGAATATCGCTCGGGCGAGGGTTCTGCCCTTGAACTTATCGTTGAGCAGCAGAGCCACGAACAGTGAGAATACGAGGATAAGCGGTACTCTGTACGCCGTCTCGCCGAGGGAAGTCGCCAGGTTCTTCGGATAGTCGGGGTTTACTGTGAAAGCCCAGGAGAAGTTTCCGAAGTCGTTCCATGTGGTGTAGATGCCCGGGCCGCTCATGCCGTACTCCGCCTGCTTGGCGGCGTCGTTTACAAGCTCGGTCTTGCACATCGCGTACCACAGCGACTGTGCCATCGGTATGATGAACATATAGAGCACTCCGACGAACCAGAGAGCTATGAAGCCGTAGCCGTACAGACCCTTCTTCTTTTCGTAGGATATCTTCGACTGCTTGATCTGCTTTACCTCGCGGGGTTTCAGCCTTCTGATATCCACCTCACCGTCGGCATTGAGCGCCGCAGCGGACGCCGTCATGTGAGCCGCCGCTTTCTTCTTCGGAGCTTCCTCGACCGCCTCTTCGACAGCCTCGGCAGCTTCGGTCACTTCTTCGGATGCTTCAGTTACGGATCCGGTGATCTCTTCATTTGTGTTCTGTTCAAAATCACTCATTATTCATCGACCCCCAATCCGTAAGATTCGGCACTGTAGGAAGTACCGTTGAACTTGATCTCGCCAGTTTCAAGGTTGACGTAGATCGTATTGCCGTTGCTGAATGTTGACTGCATCTCGTGATCGTTGATATGCTCGAAGTTTGTTATAGCCGCGTCGGAAACGGACTTCACGATATCATTGAACAGCTTGTATTCCTTAACAGAGCGATCGAGCCAGCCCTGATAGTTGGTGTAGTAGAGAGTGTCGTATTCGCTGTCCGCGAACTTGTTCGGATTCTCGAACATAAGCTCGTAGTGTATCGGAGTACCGGTCAGCAGAGCGAGCAGTCTCAGCTCCTCAGCGTCGGCGTTCTTGTTGATAGCCTTTGTGGTGTACGGTACAAGTCCGTGGAGCACCATTTCCGTGAACGGTATATCGTAGTCGAATATATCGTAGTTCGAGGAGTAGAGCGGAACGTCCTTGATATAATCCGCATACGGAATAATATACTGGTTGGCGTTCTCGGCCATGATCTTCAGACCGCTGTCCTTGAGTTTCTGATAACCCTGTGTCAGGATATTTATTGTATCCTGTCTTACGAAATAAGGTCTCTTGTCACTGTTTTCACGGCTGAAATCACTGTACAGGAGGCTTGAAGCCTGGTTGAGCGAGATGCCCGAAATGCCTTCTTCCTTGAAGCTCTTTTCAAGCTTGGTGAAGATGTCTGTGAAGTAGTACGGCGAAAGTATCGTCCATGTAGCCTTCGACAGATGCGGCAGACCAAACGCCAGCTCGAACGGAGTCTGTGTCGCGTATGCCTTTGTGATCTGCTTCGAGGAGTTGAGGGTGAAGGAATAGCCGTTGCCGGACTTGTAGAATTCCATTATATCACAGCTCGGGAACAAGTCGTAGTTCTTTGTGGAGATATAATTCCTCAGCTCGATGAAGTCGCCCTTTCCGCCGAGCAGTCCCGAATACTGTACATTCGCGGCGATCTGGCCGACGATGCCGGCTTCGTTGAAGTCCTCGTAGGTGATCTTCATATCGCTGACGCCCTTGAGCTCCATATCCTGGAGTATCCTGAGAGCGTCCTTATAAGTTGTTGCCGCTGTCTGGATATCAACGGGGAAGCCCATAATGGACTGGGTCTTTACCGTTCCGCCGTAAAGGGTCAGGTAGTAGGGAGCGCTGTCCGGTATCGTCTTCTTCGTAACGCCGATCTTGTTTATGAGGTAATCTCTGTAGACATTGACCGCGTCGATGTAGCTGAGACTGTCTCCGTATATCGGGTAATATGTGACCGACACATCTCCGGTCTTGATGCCTTTTGCCTCATAAACGGTAAGCGGATCGTTGGTGTTGCCCATGAAGTACTTATCCGTTGTACGGAGCGCGAACTCGAACCAGCAGGCGTTCAGGTCGGTAACGTTCTGTCCGGTTACCATTGCGTGCTCGATCGCATAAGGCTCGCCCTCTGTCGCTATCATTACGAGACCGGCGTTTTTGGTCTTGTTGATAGTCGCCATGACAGGCATCGTGATCTGTTCGATCAGCGCTCCTGCGAAGAGCTTGCCGACTGCGAGGTCGGTGCCGTAGACCTTCGACTCATAGGTGTTGTTGTCACCCGAAGTGGTGCCGTTGTTGTAGTTGATGACCGCGCCGGAACCGTCCGAGACTATCATCATGCCTTCGTCCTTGTGAGCCGTGGCTCCCATATTTTCAAGAACGTGCACGTTTATGAGCTGATAGCCAGTGTTGTTGTTGGCATCTGTCTCGGGATTGTTCTCCGCGATCTGGTCGGCGGGAACCGTCGCCGTGAAGGTGCCGTCCGCGTTGATGCGGATCTCCAGCGGTACATCGATACTGTACTTGTCGTAGCTGAAGGTGAACTTTACGCCGCCGTCGATCTTCTCGACCTTTTTCTGTACGTTCTTTTCATACGCGCGGACGGAAGTTTCTATCGTCTTGCTCTCGGTCGCCACGACATCCACCGAGAGAATTGTGCTGCGCTTGCTTAATCTGGTCTTGTTGGAAGAATCGGTGTTGTAGTAGCTTGACCACCATTTCTTTCCCGTTGTCTTGTCCTCTATCATGAACGTGCAGTCTTTCTTGTTGACATACAGGTTCAGCTTAGAGTTGCTGGCATATACTTCCATACCTTCGAGCGCCTGCTCCTCGGTAACGTATATGCCGTCGTCTTCCGCGACCGGTTCTGCGGAGGCGGCATCGGCTGCTTCGGCGGAAGCTTCTGCCGCTTCCCCGGCTTCCGACCATACCGGAACGGCTGCCGCGGAAGTCGCTATCAGAGCGGCAAGACCCGCCGCCATCAGCTTTTTCCTTATTTTCAGCATTTTATGACCTCCAATGGTCTCTTTTCCGAGACTGTCTGAATTGTTGTGTTTATGAGCATCACTGCGCCGCTAAATACTGAAGCGGTACATAAGCTCGGTATAGATCGAGTAAACGAATACGAATACCTGCTGGAACAGTGTCAGCAGAAGGACCGCAAGGAACAGGATTATTGCCATTGCGACTACTGTGAAGAACATAGCCGCCAGGGTCTTCGGTATCGAATACTGATGTACCGTTTTCATTGCGGAGATCATAAGCACTACCGACCACACGATGCCGAGATAGCGGAAGAAGGTGATGAATCCGCCCTCCGTGCGGAGAAGTAAGTTACTCGCGATTATTACTATTACCTCGGAGAAGAGGTAGGGGAGAAGCGCGTAAGCCGATACGCAGAAGATGTTCTTCATCGTACCTTCGCCGTCGAACAGCGTACACAGTGACCAGTTTCCGACCACCCATGTAAGGAACAGAAGTACCGAGGACGAGAAGTAAGGAATGATGTTGAACACCTTTACATAGGTGTTGTTGAACAGGAAGCCCGTTAGCTGTGCGCTTGCTACGCTTATTATGAAGAACGCGGCGACGATCACCCATGCGACCTTCATATTGTAGCCTTTCTTCCATCTGAGATCATCGTAACCTTCAAAGGGATGTCTCATAACATAGAAGGGCCATTTCCATGCAGGGAGGTCTAAATCAAATCTCATTTATTTATTCCCTCCTTTGTTCAGCACTTTTTTCTTTACGATGCTCCACGCTATGAGCAGAGCAACTATGACGAGTATGATTATAAGGAACCAGTTGAAATTCGCTCTGATGAACTCTATTCGGAAGGACTTGAACGCTCTGTTGTAACCCGCGCGGGAGTTGCGGTAGAAGTAGTTCATTGCCGTCTGATAGTCGTTCTGGTTCAGGTAAGCGTTTCCGAGGCCGATGTAAGCCAGCCAGTAGTTGGCGTCGCGGCGGAGGACTTCCTCCCACGGACCCTTGGCCTCATCGTAGAGACCTTCGTTGAAGAGCGAGATAGCGTTCTGTACGATGCCGCCGAACTCTGTCTGCTTGAATACGGTCACGCTGTTCTTACGGGAGTCTACCACATAAACTCTGCCGTTGTAGGTCTCCAGCGCGGATACCGACATGAACGTACCCTTCTGTGTGCCCTGTGTCTGCTGAGGTCCCTTGGTACCGAAGATAAAGAGCAGATCGCACTCTTCGGTGTACTGGAACACTCTTCCGGTGGCGAAGTCCAGCAGATAGATGTTACCCTGTTCGTCGATATCGACGTCGGTTATCGCGGAGGCGTAATTCTTGCCTTTGTAGTATCTTGTGGCGAAATCACCGAATGTGATCTCATCGTAGCCGAGGTTCACGAAAATGTTCGTGCCTGCCGGGTTGAGCTTCTTGAGTACGTCGGTGTTGGCGGATTTGTTTTCCGTTACCGTGTAGATGAAGCCGTCGTCGTCAATATCCATATTGGATATCTCGATAGCTACCGAACGGCGCATCGCTATGATCTGTTCTCTGGTGTAGATGAGCTTCCAGAACTGCTGGGCGATAACTTCCGCCGTAGCTTCGACACGGTTCGCACCGTAGTATCCGTTGAACGTTCCGTCTGCGGAGAACTGTACGGCACCCTGCGTGATCGAAGGAACTATTACATAAACGTTGAACGCGCTGTCGACGATGACCTTGTTGGGGTTGTATGTAACGTTGGCGTCATATACGTCACCCGACGGGCGGGTATATTCCATGAGTATCTCGTTATCCTCGTTGAACATGACCACGCGGTTGTTGTCGTAGTCGGCAACGAATATGAACTTGATACCGTCGTTGTTCGCCCTTACATAAACGCCGCGGGGCGTCTTGAAATTCACATTCTTTACGACGCTCTGGCTTTCGGGGAACTCGCTTCCGTAGTGCAGCTCGGTTATCACCTTAGTCTTTTCGGGTGTGAACGTGCTGTCGGTAACGATGATTCTGTTGTTCTTACTGTCAACTATATAGAATTCGCCGGTCTTCTGATACACGAATATATCGGAGGGCTCGGCAAGACCCTGCATCTGTGCCTGCAATGTGCTGCTGAAACTGCTGTAATCCAGCTTGTCGAGCCCGAGGTCGCTGCCGTCGATAACCTTATCGACAACGAAACCGTTCTGTGAAGGTATCGGGTCGCCCCACCAGTCGTAGTTGTAACCGGTGTAAGGCTCATCAGCCGATGCCGTCACCACAAGGGCGCTTGCAGCTATGGCAGCTGTCAGGAACGCTGCCGCGAGCTTTTTCATAAACGGCATTAAAATCAATCCTTTCCTGTAAATTTTTAATCCTTGAGTCCGCTCTGTGCCATGGTCTCAACGACCGAGCTCTGGCACAGCAGGAATATCACCATGGGTGGTATCATCAGCACGACGGTGGCTGCCGCGGCAACGCCCGCTCGGGCTATACCGGAGGCGCTTATCTGCTGAAGCACCGTAGGGATAGGTTTTAATGCTTCGTTATAGATGAAGGAGTAACCGTTGATCTGCCATGCGCCGTTGAAGGCGAAGATCATAAGTGTCAGCCACGCTGGCTTTACGTTCGGCATTACTATCTGCCAGCAGATCCTTACCTGTCCTGCGCCGTCGAGGTAAGCTGCCTCTATCAGCGCGTCAGGGAGCTGTCCTATGAACTGTCTCATAAGGAACAGACCCATCGATGTAGCGATGTACGGGAGCGTGATCGCGAGGTAGGTATCGATGATGCCTATTGTCGCCATTACGATGTACTGCATGATGTACAGTACGGTACTTGTGAACAGAAGCGTGATCTCGATGATCTTATTGAGCATCTTTCTTCCGGGGAACTGCACTTTTGCAAGCGCGTAGGCCGCGGAGGAGGAGAAGAGCAGCTGTGCCACGGTAACAACTATCGCAACGAACAGGGAGTTGAATATGTATCGGCTGAAAGGCACCCACATATTTGAAGCCGTGTTGATAAGATCAACATAGTTCTGGTTCGTAGGTGACATCGCGTAGAGTTTCGGAGGGAACAGGAACAACTCCTCCGAAGGTTTCAGGGACTGTATCACCGACAGATATATCGGGAAAAGCATGAACAGTCCAAGCAGTAACAACAGTATAAAAATGGCTATGTCGCCGCCGCGGCTTCCGCCATATTTCTTTCTGGATTTTTTTGCCCTCATGACTACCGTCCTTTCAAATTTATCATGTCCGTCTCCCCGTATTTCTCACGGGGAGCGGGAGAGATGATCTTTCGTTAATCGAGATATTTGCCGAGAAGCTTCTTGATCGCCCAGTTGGCTATAAGCATCGTGGCGAACAGTACGAAGCATATCGCGGACGAATAGCCCATTTCGTATCTGATCGAACCGTAGTCGAAAGCGTGGGTCATTATCGTATGGCCCGCGTAGTCGGTGGTCGGGAAGGCGGTGAGGGAACGTCCGATATCGCCTGCGGTGAAGGAAGATGTGATCTGCATTACTGCCGCGAACATAAGCTGCGGTCCCATAGCGGGGATAGTTACATAGATCAGTTCCTGACCTCTGTTCTTTATTCCCTCGATAGCGCCTGCTTCGTAGCGGTCTCTCGGGATACCCTGAAGACCCGCTCTTATCGCAAGGAAGCCTGCGCCCAGTGCCATCCAGAGCTGTACCACTATCAGTACGCCCATGATGTAGTTGGCATCTGTGAGCCACTGTATGGCGCCCTTGGTTATGCCGAGATTCAGTAAGTAAGCGTTCGCTATACCATAGGTATCGCCGGAGAAGATGAGCTGCCATGTAGTGAAGATGTTACCGGCAAGCGTCGGGGCGTAGAAGACGAATGTGAATACGGTCTTCAGCGGTCCGGGGAGCTCGTTTATCAGCCATGCCAGCAGGAAGCAGAGTATGTAGCTTATCGGACCCGTAACCACCGCGAACACCAGGGTGTTCTCGATCGCCTTGAGGAAAACCTCGTCCTCCAGGAACAGCGAGTAGAAGTTGCTCAGTCCCACCCAGCGCGGGAACTGCGCCATGTTGAAGTTCGTAAATCCCATAGGCAGCGAAATGATGACCGGGATTATCATGAATATCAGGAACAGCACGAAGTACGGAGCTATCAGACCGTAAACGCCGGCGTTCTTTTTCATTTCTCTTATCGTATATCGGAACTTATTGTCCTCGATATAAAGAGACTTTTCTTTATTATCTTTAGCCAAAGTCTGTTTCCTCCTGTACCTTATTTGCCGAATGTCGAGAGATCTTCGTTCTTTCTCGTGATCTCGGCATTGATATCTCTGTTATAGGAAGAGAGCGAATATCTCGGGTTCCAAGCATCGTTTACGACCGCTCTGAATGCGTTCTTGACGTGACGTGTCGTTGCGTAGGAAGCGGGGATTATCGGTATCTCACGGGTCTGGTTCATCTGCTCGGATATCTTCAGATATTCGGCGTTGGACCACGGGAGCTGTGCGAGCGCGTTGACGTTCGCAGTATCGAAACGTCCCATCTGACCCATCTGGCCTTCGATCGTTCTGCCGTAGCTGGTCATAACATCGTCGGAGGTGAACCACTTGATGAATTCCCAGGCCGCGTTCTTGTCGGTGCACTTCTTGAATATTACCGCGCCGGCGCTGCTGGAGTTCGCCGAGAAGTTGATCTTGCCGGTAGGATTGCCGTCCGCGTCAAGTTCAGCGGTTCCGGGAACGTGTGTGAAGTCCCACAGACCCTTGATCTCGGGGGCGGAAACGGTAAGCTGGTTGAAGAAGGTGTAGTTGTTGATGATGATAGGCATTTCGCCTGTTCTGAATCGGGTGAAGGGATCGTATGTCTGCTCGAAGTCGAATATGGTGTAGAAGTCGGTCCACTTCTTGAACACGTCCACGATGACCTTCTGATCGAAAGTGGTCTTGGAAAGATCGTCAACATACATATTGTTGCCGGTCTGGAGAACGAGCATCGAGAAGGTGTCGCCGGACTCGAAAATGGAGCTGGAGAGGTTCGAGGTCGGCTGTACAAGACCTACCGTCAGGTACGAACGCTGGAGTACGGGGATTATCTGTATCAGTTCGTCCCACGTCTCGGGTACCTTCTTGACATTGAGTTCCTCGAGGATATCCGTGCGGTAGAACATCATCGGGAATATCTGCGATACGGGAAGTCCGTAAACTCCGCCGTTGTAGCTGTAAAGCGTGGTTATCGTGTCGGTGTATCTGCCCTTGACGGTCTCGTCAAAGTCTCTGAAGTCCTTTACATTTACAAGCAGGTCTCTTGCCGCGCACTGTATCGGGAAGTCGCCGCCGAGGAAGAGCGCTACGTCCGGGCCCTTGCCTGCGAGGGTAGCTTCAAGGATCGCGCCCTGTACGAGGTTGATGCTCGCCTGAGCACCGGTGTTGCCCTGGTTGAAGCCGTTATCAACGAGATCCTTTACGACGGTTGCCTGGTCACGGCCGAGGGATACCCAGACGTTGAGGGATTTCTCACTGGTGTCGGACAGCATCGTGTAATCCTCGAAGAAGGAACCGATAAATGCCTGGAAGCCGAAGCCGAATTCCTCGAAGAAGTTTCCGTTCGCTCTCTGAGGTGTTTCGTGAGATGTGAGGACTTCGATGTAGTCGAGTTCGAGAGGCTGGTCACGGTAGTCTCTCATCCACGCGGATACGGAGGAGATGTAGTCCTTCAGGGTTCCTACCATGGACGGTATCTCGTCTTTTTTCTTCACGCAGCGTCTGAGTATGACTGCGAGGGATTCCAGCGACGAAGCTTCGGAGCCCTGTCCGAGCTTTTCGATGTTTGCCTTTTCCTGGGCAAGCTGTTCGATAGCCGCTTCAAATGTCGGGATAAGCTCCGGTATCTGGATATCAACGAGGTAATCGTTGTACTGGTCGGGGCTCGGACCCGTTATCATAAGTATTCTTCTGTAGTAGTAGTTGAGCTTGTAAACGAGGTCGTCAAGTCTTCTCATGATCTCGCCTATATCGCCGGGGACTACTTCCATTGTGATGGTGTGCTCGCCTGCTTCAAGGTAGAGGTAAACGGGAGTTCCGTCCTTGTCCTTGAGCTGCTGCGCGTACCAGTTGGGGTCATAGGGGAAGGAGACTATATCCATAGCCTTGTTGGGAACGACGCCGTCTATATAGATGCGTCTGTTGGAGTAGAAGCCTCTCATGGTGTTCTGTCTTGCCTTGAACGAGAAGGTGTAGTAACCGTTGTTCGGCACTGTGAACTTCCATGTGATAGCCTGTGTTGCCTTGTTCCAGGTTTCCTTGCCTATGGTGTTGTATCTCTGCTTGGTCGGGTGGGAGGGGCTTGCGAGGCTCGATGTTCTGTCGTATGTAGCATACAGAGTGGATGCTGTCTTGTAGACAGGGCTCTGTGCTTCGATCAGTATCGAGCTCGTGCCGATATCGTTCTTGACCGTAAGAGCCGGAGTATCTTCTATCTCGCCCTGTGACGGGGAAACATAATCGGGAAGCTCCTCATAGTTTCTGAAGGTGATCGTTTTGAGCGCAATGTTCGTTCTGATACCCTCGAGCGTCAGCTTATGGGTACCGGCGGTAAGGTTGAAGAAGTAGGGGTAGTTGAACAGACCCTCCTTATCCTTGACAGGATAGGTCACCCACATATCCTTTTCGATCTGAGTAGGCTTCAGCTCGTTATCCTTGCTGTCCTTCTTTATGGTGGTGGCGTCTTCCCAGTATCTGTCCAGCGTGATATCGTTGCACGCCGTGAACGGGTATTCGTCATCGATCTTTATGCCGACATCCACGGTGGTGCTGCCGCCGGAAAGCGTATAATAGAAGAACTCGAGACTGTAATTGCCCGCTTCGGCAACTTCAAAGTCGAAGCTCAGTTCGCCGCGGTTGTTCGTCCATTTGAGACAGTCTTCCTGTCCCTCATATTTCAGTATCTCGTACTGCGGCTCTTCTCCGCCGGAATCCTTTGAGGGAACGGCGTTCTTTGCCTCAATGACTATCGCCGTTTTCGGGAACTTCTCATCCTTGTGTTTCTCGTAATAGGCGCTGTACGCGTTATCACGGTTTCCGGTGTTCATGATGTTCCTGATCGTCGAAGTCTCGCTCGCTTCTTCCTGCTGCTCGTCCAGCTGTTCGCTTTCCGCGTACGCGGGGAAGCTCTGCATGGTCAGAACCATTGCAGCCGTCAGAAGTATCGCTAAAGTTCTTCTCTTCTTGCCCAAATTCAGCTCCACCTTTCTTTTTCGGGAAAAATTTCTGGAAAAGTTTTCCCAAACCCTTTTCAAAAAACTTTAAATGCTTCGCGTTTAAAATCGTAAGTTTTTTATTTTAACGTTCAGTGAATGAACCATTAAATTACTTGTAAATGACAATTTTATCTTCTTCAAGCTCGACATGAACGCGGTCGCCGCCGTTTATACCGAGCTGCGAGAGATATTCCTTCGGTATCTGGAGTCTGCCCGCGCGGTCGAGAAGCACCAGCTCCTCGTGTGCGCCGGATTCCTGCACCGCTTTTATTTCCGCCTGCTGCTGTTCGCTCAGTTCCTCGAAGGAAACGTTTGTCAGCACCGGCTTCTTTCTTATCAGCTCGCTGGAAGTCTTGCCGTCCCTTATGGCAACAACGCGGTCGATGGATTTCGCAAGATTGACATCGTGAGTTACTATTATAATAGTAACACCTGTCTCCTTGTTCAGTTTCCGGAAGACTTCGAGGACGTTGTTGGCAGTCTTTGTATCTACGGCGCCCGTAGGTTCGTCCGCCAGCAACAGCTTGGGGTTGTTTGCCAGAGCCACGGCTATTGCCGTTCTCTGCTGTTCGCCGCCGGACATCTGTCCGAGCATCGAGTTTTTCCGGGCTTCGAGCCCCACCATTCCCAGCAGATACTCCGCGCGCTTGCGGCGTTCGGCGTAATTGCTCAGCATCATCGGCATCTCGACATTTTCGAGGGCTGTCAGGTACGGTATAAGGTTTCTTGCGTTGTTCTGCCACACGAACCCGACCGTTTTCCGTTTGTACTCGATGAAATCCTTGTCGCTGAATTTCAGCATATCCTTACCGTCGACGTACAGGCTGCCTGCCGTAGGTCTGTCAAGACCGCCCAGCATATTCAGCAGCGTTGACTTTCCGGAACCCGAAGCACCGACTATACCCATAAGCTCGCCGCGCTTGACTTCAAGGTCAAGTCCCTGCAAAGCCATGACTTCGATATCTCTGCTTTTATATATTTTGACCAGATTGTCGCACCGCACCATCACATCTTCGGGCGGCGCGAGCAGCACCGTTTTTGGCATATTCTAAATCCTGCTATATTATAATGGTATATCGTTTCTCTTTATATCTACTATCACGCCGTCCTCCAGCGAGTAAACTACATCGGCAAGCTCCATCATAGCCTCGTCGTGTGTAGTCATCACCACTGTGATACCGTCGTCACGGACCAGTTCCCTGAACAGTCCGAGCACTGCCGTGCCGGTGGTCGAGTCGAGGGCAGCCGTAGGCTCATCTGCGAAGATTATCTTCGGTTTATGCGCCACCGCTCTTGCTATGGCAACTCGCTGCTGCTCACCGCCGGACATTTCGCCGGGTCTGTGGTACATACGCTTTGCAAGTCCCACACGCGCCAGACATTCCTTTGCGCGCTTCGTTCTGCCGGCTATCGGGTATCCTGCGAGCCTGAGGGAGAACTCCACGTTTTCAAGCGCAGTCATTGTGGATATCAGAGCCACAGACTGGAAAACGAAGGACAGCTTCTGCCGGCGCATCTTGTCGCGTGCCGCGTCGGAGAGCTTTCCTATATCTTCACCGCAGAACGTCACCGTTCCGCCGTCCTGTCTGTCGAGTGCGCCGAGTATATTTATCAGTGTTGTTTTCCCGGATCCGGATCTTCCGCGCAGACACACAAGTTCGCCCTCATTCACATCAAGGTCGATATTTGTGAGGGCGTGAACGACACTTCCGTCGCCTATTTTGAATTCGCGTGAAATTTTTTCGGCTTTGAGTATATTTTCCATAAGATTAAACGATTTCACAAATAATTGCTTATACAGTGAGTAATTTTTTCGTTATTTTTTATAAAATAGCATAGTTATCCCATAGTTTCCTTTATATTATATCAAAAAATTCACGATTTGTCAATAATTATTAAATTCTTTTGCGATGCCTTCATTTTATACAGCGATATGCCCAAAAATGTGTGATTTTTATGAAAAATGTCTAAAAAATTTTCACAGATATACAGATATTGATAAAAAAATGATGTAAAATACAATATATAGTAAACGTTATCTTGAAATTTCATTGTCGATTTGACGAAAAACTAAAAAAATTTTCTTGATTTTTTCCGTCGATGATGATATTATTTAATAAGTATTTTTTAACTATGTTTTTCAGGAGCTTTCGGATGAAAACAGGACTTGTACTTGAAGGCGGAGCAAGCCGCACCATATTTACCTGCGGCATACTCGATGCCTTACTCGACAACGATATTTATATAAACTATGTGGCCGGATCTTCGGCAGGCATATCCTACGGAGTATCCTATCTGTCGAAACAGCCGCGCAGAAACCACCGCATCACCGCGGAATACATGAACGACAAGCGCTATATGAGCATAAGAAATATGTTCGACCGCAGCAGCCGCTCATACTACGGTCTCGACTTCGTATTCGGCGAGATTCCTGACAAACTGATACCGTTTGATTTCGAAGAATACCGCCGTAACGGCGAGAACGGCTTCGGCGCAGTCACCAACATCGAGACCGGCAGGACCGAATATATGCGCGTAAGGGCAGATGACCGCAAATGGACGGTACTGCGGGCTTCATGCGCTCTGCCCATACTTTTCAGACCGATAAAGATCAACGGCCAGTACTATATGGACGGCGGCATTACCGATTCTATACCTTTTAATTATGCACTTGACAGCGGACTTGACAGACTGATAGTGATACTCACCCGACCGCGGGGCTATGTGAAAAAGCCCGAAAGCCTCGTCACAGCCGTAAAACTCGCCTACCCGAAATTCCCGAAGCTCGCCGAAGCCCTGAAAGAACGGCATAATATGTACAACCGCGAAACAAAAGAGCTCGCAGAACTCGAAAAGGACGGCAAAGTCCTCGTCCTCGCCCCGGAAAAAGACTACGGCATCCACCGCACCGAAAATGACCCGAAGATCCTCCTCCCGTTCGAGGAAGAAGGCTATAAGTACGGAGTTAAAATGCTGCCGGTCATCAGAGATTTTTTAAAAGAGTAGTCGCTGTGAAGAAAGTCGCTGACGCTCGAGTATTGAAGAGTATCGCTTGCGCTCGAGTGCCTCCGGCGGCCAACCCCTTTAAAAAGGGGTTGGATCCCTAAACAAATCGCTTCGCCTTGCAGCGGGGGCAGGTAGTACGCCTTTTCCAACCCCCCAAAAAAGAGCAGTGCCGAAGGTTTAGAAATAAACGGAAAGCCACATTATAAGAGAAAAAACGGAATTTTAAAAAATAGCTTGATTTTTCTTCCGAAATAGTATATAATAGTAAAAAGCAAAGCCCTTGATCATGAACACGGACCCCGTGCGAGGCCGTGTTGTGAACCATGTCAGGCGGGGAACCGAGCAGCATTAAGCAAATTTTCGGCTTGTGCGCGGCAAAGTCTGTGTTCATGATCAAGGGCTTTGATACTGTTTGAAAGGAGCGGGGAATATGTATCTCGCATTGTACAGAAAATACCGTCCCCGTACTTTCGACGACGTGATATCACAGGATCATATCACCACAACTCTCAAAAATCAGCTCCGCAACGGTCAGTCCTCCCATGCCTACCTTTTCACAGGCTCCAGAGGAACAGGTAAGACCACCTGCGCAAAGATTCTCGCAAAGGCTCTTAACTGCGCCGGACTTCACGACGGAAACCCCTGTCTTGAATGTGAGAGCTGCAAGAATATCGATAACGAATTCTCCGATGTAACCGAAATAGACGCGGCATCCAACAACGGTGTGGATTACGTCCGTGACCTCAAAGAAGACGCAGTCTACGCGCCTATGTCGGGAAAATACAAAGTGTACATCATCGATGAGGTGCATATGCTCTCAACAGCAGCGTTCAACGCTCTGCTGAAACTCATCGAAGAGCCCCCCGCTCACGTCGTTTTCATTCTCGCTACAACCGAAGTCCACAAGATACCGGCTACGATAATTTCCCGCTGCCAGCGCTTCGAGTTCAGAAGAATAGACATAGATGACAGCAAAAAGCGGCTGTTATGGGTCGCGGAACAGGAAGGCAGAACTCTCTCCGATGACGCGGCATTCCTGATTTCAAAAATATCCGAAGGCGGTATGCGCGACGCACTCTCTCTGCTGGATCAGTGCCTTTCCGTTACCGATAATGTGACAGTTGATACTGTAAGGGAATGTGCCGGTATATCCGGTTCAGACCACCTGTTCAATATGGCGGACTGTATTTACGCTTCCGATACGGCAGGCATACTGAAAATACTCGATGAACTTATTGACCGTTCAAAAGACGTAACAAGGCTATGTGAGGAGCTTCTTTCACATTTCAGAGTATTGATGCTTCTTAAAGCAGGAGCTGATAATTCGGTAGTGAAGCTCACTTCGGACGATCTGACAAGATACAGGGAGCAGTCGGATAAATTCACACTGTCGCAGATAATGAGGAATATCTCAATACTCAGCGACACATTCACTTCAATGGGCAGAGTGCGTACTCCGGCAATGCTGCTGGAAATGTGTCTGATAAAGCTCTGCACACCGTCACTGGACACGGACGACAAGACACTGACCGCACGCATCGAAAAACTCGAACAGGCCGTAGCCAATGGTATACCCATCGCTCAGGCGCCGGCACAGGTACAAGCAGCACAGGCTCCTGTAAATATGCAGAAAGCGCCGATCGAAGACTTGCCGGACACGAATGATCTTACCGGCTACAAGCCGCTGGATATCTGGACGGATGTTATTGAAAATCTGCCGGACAACATAAAATTCGGATTTACGCGCTCAAACGCGCTGATAAAAGACAATTTCGTTCTGATTCGGGGATCGGCTCTTGCCGTTGAAATGGCGATAAAAGAGAACCGTGAACTGATAGAAACCGAGCTTTCAAAGGCTATCGGCAGAAAAATAAGGCTCATCTCTTCGCCGGACTCGGTTATAACCGAAGAAAAAGAGGAGAAAGAAGACAAGGTAAAACAATTCCTCGACCTTGCTGAGTCGTTGGGAATAAATATAAAACGTCAATAAGAAAGGAAACAAGAAAATGAGAGCAAGACTTCCACAGGGATACGCGAACAAGGGCGCCCAGAATATGAATTCAATGGTAAAGCAGGCGCAGAAGATGCAGGAGGACATACAGGCAGTTCAGGAGCAGCTTGAACAGCAGGAATTCACCGAAACCGCAGCCGGCGGCATGATCGAACTGACCATGACAGGCGGCAGAGTCCTCAAGGAAATAAAGCTGAATCCCGACGTTGTTGACAAGGACGATATCGAAGGCCTTCAGGATATCATCATCGCAGGTGTAAACGCCGTTATACAGAAGGTAGACGAAGAAAGCGCCAAGGAAATGGAAAAGGTAACCGGCGGAGTAAGCTTCCCGGGTCTGTTCTGATATGGCGGAATATAATCCCGTACCTCTCGTTTCGGCGGCGGAGCAGTTTGCAAAACTTCCGGGCATAGGTATGAAGACTGCACAGAGACTCGCTTATTTTATACTCAATCAGCCTGTCGAGGATGTGGAAAGATTTTCCTCCGAGATACTGAAAGCAAGAAAAAGCGTACATTGCTGCAATGTCTGTCAGAATTTCACGGATACCGAAAAGTGCTCTATATGTGGAGACGACAAAAGAGACAAAACTGTTATATGTGTAGTTGAAGCTCCTAAAGATGTTTCGGCACTTGAAAGAGCCGGCGGCTTCAGCGGAGTATATCACGTTCTTCACGGTCTGCTGTCGCCCATGGATAACATAGGCCCGAACGACATAAGGATAGCCGAGCTGATGAAACGTCTTTCCGGCGATGTCAGGGAAGTCATCATGGCTACAAACCCCACCGTTGAAGGAGAAACGACCTCTTCATATATCAGCCGTATGATAAAACCTCTCGGAATAAAGGTAACAAGGCTTGCCTACGGTCTTCCCGCAGGCTCCGCCCTCGAGTTCGCCGATGATGTCACCCTCCAGCGGGCTCTCGAAAACAGAAACGAACTCTGAGAGTCGCTTCTTGAGTGTTTGAGTGTCGCTTGCGCTTGAGAACGAGAACAAGTAGTCGCTTGCGCTCGAGTGCCTCCGGCGGCCAACCCCTTTAAAAAGGGTTTGGATCCCTAAACAAATCGCTTCGCCTTGCAGATTCGTCCATGTGTACTCCTACTCCGGACTGCGAGGCAGAAAGCCGCCCATAGCAGAATGTAACAGAC
>JAEEJW010000243.1 GCA_016282095.1 Ruminiclostridium sp.
ACTTCTTTTCGCACACGTCCCTGAACTGCGGGAAACCGCGGCCGACGTGATTGAACACTCCGTCCAGCACCACTCTGATGCCCTTTTCGTGCAGGGCGTCGCAGACCTGCTTAAAGTCCTCATTCGTACCGAGGCGGGTGTCTATTTTCTTGTAATCGCGGGTGTTGTAGCCGTGTGTGTCTGACTCGAACAGCGGCGAGAAATACACCGCCGTGCAGCCCAGCCCGGCTATATGCTCCACCCAGTCAAGCACTTTAAGTATGCGGTGCTCCGGTATGCCGTCATTCTCATACGGTGCTCCGCAGAGCCCGAGAGGGTAAATCTGATAGAATACGGCTTCATATCCCCATGTCTTCTGTTCACTCATTGATATATGTACCTTTCTTTTTTCTTTCCGCAGTCTGCGGATACTGTATATATTATATAGCAAAAAATGTGAAATGTCAACAATTATGTTTACAGTTGACAAATTAGTAGTGTATATGATATAATATTTCTATGCAAATTTACCGTTTTTCGGATAATAATTTCAGATGAAGGAAGTGCAGAAATGACAGAGAAGATAACCGGATACGATATCGCGGTCATAGGCGCGGGCGTTACAGGCTGCGCCGTTGCGCGGGAACTCTCGCGCTATGAGCTGTCCGTGATCGTACTCGACAGGGAGAGCGACGTCTGCGAAGGCACAAGCAAGGCCAACAGTGCCATAGTACACGCGGGCTTCGACGCAAAGCCCGGCTCGCTGAAAGCAAAGCTGAATGTCCGCGGAAACAGCATGATGACAGAACTGTCAAAGGAGCTTGACTTTCCGTTCATGCGCAGCGGTGCGCTGGTGGTATGCACCGATGAAGCCGATCTTCCGAAACTGGAAGAACTGTTGGAGCGCGGAAAGGCGAACGGCGTTCCCGGATTGCGTATATTGTCCCGTGAGGAAGCCCATGAAACGGAACCGGCGCTCGCCGACGGAGTATGCGGTGCGCTGTATGCCGGGACCTCGGGCATAGTCTGTCCCTTCGGAATGACGCTGGCATTTGCGGAGAACGCGCTTGCCAACGGCGTTGTATTCAGCCTGTCCAACGCGGTGAACGGCATATCCCGCACAGACGACGGACGTTTCCTGATCTCGGCGGATAAGGGCGATATCACGGCAAAATGCGTGATAAACGCCGCCGGAGTCTACGCCGACAAGATACACAACATGGTCTGCGAACCGTCGTTCACGATAAACGCCAGACGCGGCGAATATATGCTGCTCGACCGCAGCGCCGGCAGTCTTGTGAAGTCAACGGTCTTCCAGCTCCCGACAAAAATGGGCAAGGGAATACTCGTTACGCCCACGGTCCACGGCAATCTGCTGCTGGGTCCCACAGCCGACGACATCGGGGACAAGGAAAACACCGCCACCACACGCGGCGGTCTCGACACGGTGCGGAAAATCAGCGCCCTGTCCGTAAAGGGGATACCTTATAATCAGGTCATCACCTCATTCGCGGGACTGCGTGCCACAGGCAGCACCGGGGACTTCATCATACGGGAGGACGAAAAAGTCAGAGGCTTTATCGATGTGGCAGGCATCGAGTCCCCCGGCCTTACCAGCGCTCCCGCTGTCGCGGAGTATGTGCGCGATATCGCAGCGGGAATACTGCCGCTGAAGGAGAAGGCGGACTTCATTCCGACAAGAAAAGGCATCACCCTGCTCGCCATGCTGCCCGATGCGGAGCGTGCCGGATTGATAAAACAGAATCCCGCCTACGGACAGATAATCTGCCGCTGCTCGTCGGTAAGCGAAGGCGAGATAGCCGACAGTATAAACAGGCCGCTGGGCGCGACTACTCTCGACGGAGTCAAGCGCAGGACAGGCGCGGGAATGGGCAGATGCCAGGGCGGCTTCTGCTCCCCGAAGGTAATGGCAATGCTTGCCGAAAAGCAGGGCATTCCGATAGCGGAGGTGAAGAAGAATGGCTGAACACATTTCCCTTGCCGTCATAGGTGGAGGCCCCGCCGGCATGGCTGCCGCGGCTGCGGCGTATGACAGCGGCATTACCGATGTCACCGTATTCGAGCGCGACTCTGAGCTGGGCGGAATACTCAACCAATGCATACACAACGGCTTCGGGCTCCATACCTTCAAGGAGGAGCTGACCGGCCCCGAATACGCGGCCAGATATATCGAACAGGTAAAACAGCGCGGCATACACTGCGAGACCGACAGCATGGTGCTGTCAATAAGTCCGGAAAAACAGATAACCGTAGTCAGCAAAGCCAGAGGAATGCGGGTTATCGGGGCTGATGCGATAATTCTCGCCATGGGCTGCCGCGAACGTCCCAGAGGTGCGCTGAACATCCCCGGCATGAGACCGCAGGGCATCTACACCGCGGGTACGGCGCAGAAACTCATAAACTGCGAGGGCGTAATGCCGGGCAAGGAAGTCGTTATCCTCGGCTCGGGCGATATCGGACTTATCATGGCGAGAAGAATGACTCTGGAAGGCGCGCACGTCAGGCTCGTCGCGGAGCTGATGCCGTATTCCGGAGGATTGAAGCGCAACATCGTCCAGTGCCTTGACGACTACGGGATACCGCTGAAATTAAGCCACACGGTAGTGGATATCAGGGGCAGGCGCAAGCTCGAAGGCGTAGTGATAGCCGAAGTTGACGGCACCGGCACTCCGATCCCCGGAACCGAGGAATACTATGAGTGCGACACGCTGCTGCTCTCCTGCGGTCTTATCCCGGAGAACGAGCTTTCGCTGTCTGCGGGCATCACCATAAACGGCGCCACCAGCGGCCCCGTTGTGGACGAGTACCTCAACACCAGCATTCCGGGCATATTCGCCTGCGGCAACGTCCTGCACGTTCACGACCTTGTGGACTTCGTTTCCGAGGAAGCAGGCAGAGCCGGCAGGAACGCCGCAAAATACATCGCAGACAAGGGCAGCCGAAAAAACGAGCCTCATATAGTAAAGCTGATACCCGGAAACGGCGTCAGGTACACCGTTCCCTGCACCATAGACACCGCCAATACGGAGGAGGATATCCACCTGCGCTTCCGCGTAAGGAACGTCTATAAGGGCTGCACTATAAAGGTATCGGCGAACGGGAACACGATAATATCGAAGAAGAAGCGGATAACGGTCCCCAGCGAAATGGAGGACATAATACTGAAACCCGATATGCTCGGCGGCATTGACGGCGATATAACCGTCGGAATAGAGGAGGGCGGCGTATGACACGGGAATTGATATGTATAGGCTGCCCTATGGGCTGCGAGCTTACGGTGGAGGTCGAGGACGGCAAGGCTGTCAGCGTGACCGGCAATACCTGCGGCATAGGGAAGAAATATGCGGAGACCGAAGTTTCCGCTCCGACACGAATGGTCACCACCACGGTCATGGCGGATAACGGGAAGCCCGTTCCGGTAAAGACCCGCACCGCCGTACCGAAAGAAAAGATATCCGATGTGGTGAAGGCTGTCAAGAGCACGACGATAAAACTGCCCGCCCGGATAGGCGACACGGCAGTCGAAAACGCCGCCGGCACAGGCATCGATGTCATAGTCACAAAAAACGCCGGCTGAACGTTCCGGAAATACAAAAAGAGCCGACCCGTCCGGGCCGGCTTTTTTGTATCCTTTATCATATATACTTTACAGTGAGACCGTCTTTCGTCGCATTATCTATAGTTGCCGAATCTCTGGGAGCATAGACGGTCAGCACATCGCAATTGCTGAATGCGCCTATGGAAATAACGGTATTCTTACCCTTGAATGTTGCTCTGGTCATGCTGTGACAGTTATCGAACGCACCGCCGGCGATATATTCAACACTTGCGGGGATCGTGATCCTCGTCAGCGAAATGCAGCCGCTGAACGCGTAGGAATCTATGGCCGTAACGGAATCCGGTATCGTTATATTCACAAGGCTGTGGCAGTCCCTGAACAGACGTGCCGGTATGACTTGCATCCTGCCCGGCAGGGTAACGTTCTTCAGCGCGGAACATCCGCGGAAAAGGTCGGGACCCAGCGATTTGATGCTGTCCGGCAGATTGATCGTGGTAAGCGCTGTGCACATTGCGAACGCTTCCTCACCGATCTCCGAAATGCCGAGCGGCAGCGTGATGCTCGTGATACTGTCATTGCTGCGGAACAGGTTGCGCTTCAGGGCTTTGACTGTCTTGCCCTTTATCTGCTGGGGTATGACAACTGTCGTGGAAGTGCCGGTATACTTTGTCAGCATTACACCGCCGTCATAGGATTCGTACTCGAAATCCACCTTCGAGGAATTGCTGGTAGTGGTGGCTTTCGTTTCCTTCGGAGTCGTGCTCTGTGTCCTTGCAGTAGTCTGTCTTGCAGTTGTGGGAACTGTCGTTTCTTCCACATACTGTGTGGCAGTGGTGGTCCATACTACCGGAGCGGCCTGAACAGGTGCCGCAGTGGTCGTCTCCTCGGTAGTCTCTTCTTCGGAGGGCTCACTGTCGGGATCTGTGCTGTCCGTTGTTCTTCTTGTTCTTCTTGTCCTTGATGTCGTTGCTGACGTATCGTCCTCTGCTGTGGTCGATAACGTTGTTTCCGGTCCGGACTCGGATACCGGGGCATCAGTAGGCACGGTGCCTGCCTCCGTGTCGTTCACTGCTGCGGCTGCGGCAGCAGTTGTGGTGGTCGTGCCTGTGGAAGTCTCTATCTTATTGCCGTTGTTCCCGCCCGCAACTACCGCGATTATCGCAATCAGCGCAATAGCACCGAGCGCCACGGGTATAACGAACTTCGGGAAGCCCTTCTTCTGTCCGCCCTGTGATCTCTGACCGCCGGAAGATGCGGCAGCGGCTCTGGGAGCGGAAGCGGCCTTCTGTGCTTTCGGCGCCGCTGATGCCTTAACGGGCTTCGGGGCTTCCGTAAGAGTCAGGAGATCCGTGCGGAACGCTTCAAGGCTCTGGTATCTGTACTCGGAATCCGGTCCGAGTGCATACATTATCGCGGCTTCCTTTCCCGGAGGTATCACCGCTCCGAGCTGCGAGGGATTCGCAATGCGGTCGTTCTTCTTACGCTCCGTCTGGTCGGGAAGTACGACACCGGTGAGGGCGTAATACATCGCAGCGGCTATCGAATAGGCATCCGCGAAGGCGCTCTTCTTACCGCAGAGTCTCTTTGTCAGAGAAATTCTCGCAGAACCGAAGCCGAGGATCTTCACCTTCTCATCGGGGGTTATCATTATATTGTCGGGGGTTATCTCTGTATGGGTAACGGACTGTGACTGTATGACCGATATGTTATCGATTATCGGCATGAATATGCTCTCGGTCTCTTCCCATGAGAGCTTGCCGCCCTTTTCCTGCATATATTCCACAAGATTCTTACCCTTGACGAAGTCCACTACATAGTAGACTGTGCCGTTCTCCGGGAACGCCGGGGACACCTTGACGATGCAGGCGTCGGTCTTGTGGCGGCCTAAAGTCTTGGCCTCCTCCATGAACTGCTTCTTGCCGAACTCAAAGTTCTCGCCGTTCTCACCGGAACCGGGAGCTACCTTATTCTCGGCAGCACGGGATGCCAGCGCGTCGGGCAGATACTCCTTGATAACTACCTTCTTATCGGAATTGTCGTCCTCGGCGATGTATGTATAGCCGTAAACGCTGTGACCGATAACACGGCCGACGATGAACTTGCTGCTGAGTACCGAGCCCATGGGCAGGGCGTTGCGGTATTTGCCCTTATCCATTGCGGGGTCATAGCCGCAGTACGGACAGGTCGTGCTTCCGTCAAAGTTGTAAAAGCAGTTATAGCATAGATTCATTTGTGTTTCTCTCCTTTATGAGAAGCTTCCGATTAATAATGCTCACACGGGATTTAAATATCTGAACGATAAAAAAACACGGAAGTCGCTCCCGCGCGGGGTAATATATATCATAACACTTTCCGGCATCTTTGTCAATAGAACCATATCCACATTATATATTATCTATAAATAAAAAGGATAACTTTTATTGAAATTGTGCAACGCCGGTTACCGGTAAAATTTCAGCCCGATCTGTTTTTGACATTTTCAGTCGAATTTTGCAAAAGCACTCGATTTTCCGGTCGGGCTGTGCTATAATATCGTGATGCAGAAAACAATATAAAATATAAACAGAACAGAAGAAAGAAGCATAAAATGAAAAAAGTAACAGTATTTTTCCGCTCGCAGCCGGTACTTGTGATATCCTGCGCAGCGGCATTGATAACGATGTTCTTTATCCCGCCGGACATGCAGTACATCGGCTACTGCAACTTCGGCGTGCTGGCCGAGCTGTTCGCGCTGATGACGGCAGTGGCTGGACTGCGCGGAGCCGGGCTTTTCGAGAAGCTGACCACGGCGCTGCTGAAACGTGCCGGTACTCTGCGGCACCTTTCGCAGATTTTCATATTCCTCTGCTTTTTCTCGTCAATGCTCGTTACCAACGACGTGGCGCTCATAACATTCGTGCCGCTGACGCTCATGGCCTTCGCGGACATCGAAGACGAAAAGAGCCGCATACTCACGGTAGTGCTGGAGACGGTTGCGGCCAACCTCGGCAGTATGATGACTCCGGTGGGGAATCCGCAGAATCTCTTCCTTTTCGACAAGTATGAAATGAGCGGTATGCAGTTCATACAGACCATGCTGCCCGCCGGGATCGCGAGCCTGCTGTGTCTCATATTGCTGTCGTTCCTCATACCAAAGGCCGCCTGCCCCGTAAAGGAGCATGAGAAGGTAAATATGTCCGCCGCCCGGACCGTGGTATGGGCGCTGATGTTCGCCGTATGCGTGGCGGCAGTATTCAAGCTCCTGCCCTACTGGGTCTGTGCCGCAGCCGCGGCATCAGCCGCTCTTATCCTTGACCGGGGGCTGCTGCTGAAAGTCGATTACTGCCTGCTGGCAACTTTCGTTTTCTTCTTCGTGTTTGTCGGCAACATCGCCCGAGTGGACGCGGTGAACGCCTTCTTCTCCGATATCCTCAAAAACAACGAGGTCATAGTCTCCGCTCTGCTGTCGCAGGTGATAAGCAACGTACCCGCTTCGGTGATGCTGTCCGGCTTCACGCAGAACGGCACGGCTCTGCTGCTGGGCGTGAACCTCGGCGGGCTCGGTACGCCGATAGCCTCAATGGCCAGCCTTATTTCCCTGCAATTCTACCGCAAGGCAAAGGACGCAAAGACCGGGAGGTACCTCGCAGTATTCTCGGCCGTTAATTTCGGGCTGCTGGCTCTTCTGCTGGTATTCTGCTTCTGTCTTGATCTTATTCTGTGATATGTCCCCGGCGCCGGGATAACAAAAACTCCCGCAGCACAGCGGAAACCTTCCGTTCGTGCCTGCGGGAGTATTTTTATTTTATTTCTTCGTGCATCCCGTCAGAACTACGGTTCCCTGCTCTGTGAGCCTGCCGTTGGTCCTGAGGTTCCATGCCGTTTCGGCACCTGTCTTCTTGTTGAGCGAAGCCACTGTGATGTCCTTGAACGTCAGCGGCAGTGCAAGCGAAACGCTGGTGCCGGTGAAGGTCAGCCTGTGGCCGCCGCCGTCTATCGTCAGGCTGCCGCATTTCGATGCTGACGGAAGTTTGAGCGCCGCGCCGATATCTATGTTGGCAAGGAGCGTGATCCTGTACGCTGTCGTCCTGCTTGTCATAGATGCTATCGCATCGTTCCAGAACGCGAACTTCTCGCCGTTCACATCTATCGCAAACGCCTTAAGGTACGCGTTACTGCCCGACTGAAGCAGATCATACGCCAGACCGTTGTCCGGAGCTATGTCCGAGAGGTCGTAAACGCCCTTGAGGTCGGCCTTCGTCTTGAATATCGCCTGATCTTCAAGTGTCGTATCCGAAACGAACCTGATGTTCGGCGCAATCGTGCCGGCTGTAATGTCGATAGGCGTAAAGCCCTTCACGAGGGTGATCTTCGCGCCGTCGGAAGCCGTGATCGCCTTATCCTTGTTTACCTTGAGTGCGGCACCTGAAAGAAGTTTAAGGTTCGCGGAAGAACCGAGCGAAACATTGTTTGCGGTGAAAGTCTTACCGATGACAGTCTCACCGGAGATCACAATTTTCGCGAATCCGGTCAGCGAGTAGATCTCGGAGCATTCGCCGAGAGCAAGTGTGTTGGCGGAACCGCCCGCGATCGTAAGAGTCTTTCCGGAGAAATCCAGGCCGTCGATGGTCACGCTGCCGCTCGACAGAGTCAGCCTGAGCGCGGCAGAAGCGCCGTTCTTATCCTTCGCCGCGATATTGATGTCCTTCAGTGAAAGGCCGTATTTCTGCGGAGCTATGGTCGTTACGCCGATAAGCGTCAGCGTATTGCTGTTGCCGTCTATCGTCAGACTGCCGAGCTCCCTCGGAAGCGTGAGCTTTGCGAGGCTCATGTCCTCATTCAGCCTGATCGTGTAGCTTGCTGATGTATCGGTCATTGCCTCGAATACCTTCTCGAAGGAGGAATAGTTCTTCGGAGCCGCGGGACCCGACAGTGTAAGCGCATCGAGGTATTCGGCGCGGACGTCCTTTCCGTACTGAACAGCGCTCAGAGGCTTGCCGTTGGCAGTGTTGGTGATAACTACCCTTGTCTCGAGACTGTTTACAGGATCCTGCTTTGAAAGTGTGATAACCGTCTGGCCGGTAATATTCGACAGAGTACCGTCCGGCTCCTTTACAGCGAGCGTCAACGCGGTAACAGTACCGAGCGTGAGCTTCTGGAGGTTGATCGTCGTGTTCTTGCCGGATACCTTGGTGTACTTATTCAGTGTTATATCTGCCTTTACGGCGTTCGCGAGCGTTACTGACGAGGCTCCGTAAACATCGAGCCTGCCGTTTCCGGAAAGCATTGTGGGCGCGAATTTGCCGCCGTCGAGCTTCACCGTTGTGCCAGCCGCGATATCAACATTGACGTTCGAAGCCGCAGCTACCGTGATCGTGCCGCTTGTGCAGAGTCTGAAATACGAAGTCTTTGCACCGCTCAGTGTGACCGGCAGAACCGACTCAATGCGGTTTACGGTGACTGTCTTTTCCGCAGCCGCCTTGACCGTGAAGGTCTTCGCGTTCGCGCGTTCCGCTGCTACCGCAGCATCGAGTACGAGGTCGCAGTTCGCGGTGATCGTGGGTGTGCCGAGAGTCAGGACCGCACTGGGAGCCGTGGTGATAACTGCGCTTGTCACTGTCTTCGGGACAGTAAGATTCTTTTCTGTTATGCTCTTGTTTATACTGATGTCAAGATCGCCCTGGTTGTTTGCCTTGAGGGCTTCCGTAAGAGTCTCATATCCTGCGCCGTTCACAACGACATTCGCTGTGGCCGGGTCTATCGATACGGTCATATTTACCGTGACGTATTTGCCGAGATAAGTGAATCTTACGCTTCTGGTGCCTGTTCTGGAGCTGTCAAATCCGGTCACCGCCACGCCATCGGTCGTCAGCGGGAGTTCTTCGGTCCTGCCGCTGTTGTAGATGACTCTGATAACGCCGCCGGTAAGGTCTATCGCATCACCGAGGTAATAGCCGGTCTTTGCGGGAGCGCTGACGAGTTCGAGCTTCGAAGCCGCAAGCGCCGTAACATTCACAGTGAATGTCGCCGTCTTGCCGCCGTAGGTAACGGTTATGGTCTGACGGCCGGACTTGCCGCCGTCATAGCCGGAGATCATGGCATCCGTCATGTCGGTAGTCTTTACCGTACCGTCCTCAAAAGTCACTCTGATCTGACCGCCGGTCACATCAAATTCATCACCGGTGTAATAAGCCGTCTTTGTGGGAGTTGCGCTTACAGAAAGCGACTTCACCGCACTCACGGCAAGTCTGAATTCCGCAAGAAAAGCGTTTCCGCAGTCGTATGTATATGTCACGCCTTCCAGCGAAATATCTGTGAGCGCCTTTGTCTGGCTGTCATATACCGCGCCGCTCCAGCCCGTAGCCTTTGTGGGATCGAAGCCCGCAAGTCCGGACAGGGCAAACGAGTCTGTAACTCCGCCGATATTGTATTCGTTGCCTGTGCAGGCGAACGATGTAAGGGAGGTGTTCTTGCTGAGGTCAAGACAGCAAAGCTGATTGCCGGAGCAGTTGAGCGTATTGAGATCGGTGTTTTTGCTGAGATCAAGGCTGCTAAGCTTATTGGCGGAGCAGTCAAGCGTCTGGAGCGCTGTGTTTTTGCTCAGATCGAGCGTCTGAACTTTATTGCCGCTCAGCTTCAGTTCCTTCAGCGCTGTTTGATTTGATACATCGAGCGCATTTATCGAGTTCATGTCGCAGTCGATCTTCTGAAGCGCAGTATTTGCGCTTACCGCAAGCGCTGTCAGCTGATTGGAACGCGCATTTAGCACTGTCAGGTGCGTGTTCTTTTCCAAAGCGAGGCTATTTATCGCGTTGTCGGAGCAGTAGAGTGCGCGCAGCTGTGTGTTGGCTGCCGTATTGAGAGTCTTTATATAGTTGCCGGAGCAGTCAAGCTCTTCCAGCAGTACATTCTTCGAGATATCCAGTGAAGTAATGCCGTTGCCGGAGCAGTCGAGAGTCACAAGAGATGTGAAATGCTCTATACCGTTAAGCTTGGTTATGCCGAGTCCGCTTACCGATATCGCCGATACCGCATTTATCTCGTCCTCGGAGAGCGAGTCGTTGTGATCGGTATCGAAGTTTGCGGAAACATAGCTTCTGAAAGCAGCGTCCGCGAAATTCGCCTGGTTGATCTTTACGGTGTCGGGCTCATCGGGGAAGATCACCGTATCGGAAGTGCAGGGAGGCATGGGAGTATGATCCCAGTAAGGATCATAAAGATGATCCGATTTGCCGCCGTCCTGTGCGCGGAAAGTTGCATAACTCTTGTTTATCCAGTTCATATCAAGAGTCGTGCCGTCATCTGCCCATGTGATATCTATCTGATACCAGTTGCCGTACAGTTTAACGGCGTTCCACGCATGGGCTTCACTGTCCACATATACGCAGTCAAGTCCCGCCGCGTTGAACATATAAGCCGTAAGCATCGCGTATCCCGCGCAGACCGTAGTCTTGCGCATAACACCGCTTATAAGGCTCTGGTCGAAACGCATCAGATCCTTGTCGCTTAGAGCAGGATTATCATAAGTAAGGTATCTGCATATCTTGTCGGAAAGGAACATTTCCCTTTCATATTCGCTGCCGAGAGCCAGTGCATCGGGGATCCACAGATTCGTAAGATCGTCGATCATCTGCTGTGCGGCTTTTCTTTCGCTGTAAAGTCTGTAGCTGTGTCCGTAATTGTTCACGAACTGCAGTATCACCTCGCCATTGCTGGTATAGCCCCATGTGTTGCTGAGGAAATAATACTGCGGGTTTGCCGAACGGAAAGCCCAGAACACCTCTTCAGCCCTTTCGCGTGTCAGCGAACCGTAGCTCACTTTACTGATGACATAACTCTGGGTGCCGCCGGAATATGTGACATAATCACTGTAATCCGTCATACTGGTCAGTATGGGTCTGCATACATTGTCCATACTTGTATAGAAAGATTTTTCCGCAGACGTGAGAGTGTTGTAGTAATAATTCGACGAATGCGTATAGGGACTCGTCCCTCTTATACTTTCGCTCTCTTCCGGCGGTCTGTTCGTAAGCGCTTCATCGAGCGCCTCTGCCTCGCTGTCGGGAAGGAACATACCTTCCGGTCCGAGTCTGCCTCCGGTGGGATGCAGGTTTTCTTCCGATGCGCTCACCGCTGCCGCGCCGTTATCCTCATACGCGCCGGCTGTACCGGTTACCATGGTCAGAGCCAGTACGAGCGACAGGAAGCAGGTCAATAAACGTTTTCCGAGCTTCATGCTTTACCTCCTGATAATACCGTTACCGCGCTTCTCCCGCGATAACGTCCGAAATATATAAAACTACATATTAATTATATCACAAAACCGCGTAAAAAGCAACCTGTTTTTTACATAATCTGCACAGTTTCGTACCCGGACAGTCACTTTTTCTTTCCGCGTCTGAAAAGCCGTTTCCATACCGCCGCGGCGTTGGAGCTGACCAGCAGCCGCTCGGTGTCTATGCCGGCAGGGCATATATTGCGGCAGGAAAGAGATTTCCCGCAGCCGCGGTAGAAGCGCTCGTTGTAGGCACCGTAAAGCCGCTTCCTGTCCGCGCCCTGCGCTTCGGATATCAGGCGTGAAGCCGGAGCGAGAGCCGCCGCGCCCGAAAACTTTCCGCCCGCGTAGAAATTCGGGCATACCTCAAGGCAGCAGCCGCACTGGAGGCAGCGTGAAGCGTCGTAGGCAGTTCCTTCCGTATCGCCGTCCGCGTTCTCCGTGAGCCACGCGCCGAGCATTTTCAGGTTTTCAAACATCACGCTCCGGTCCACCATAAGGTCGCGCACAGGCGGGAACTTCCGCAGCGGCGCCAGCCTTATCACGCCCTCCGGATAATCACGGAGCCACGCGTCGCAGGCGAGCTTCGGGACCCCGTTTATCAGCATGGCGCACGCTCCGCACTTCTTCTGGCGGCAGCTGTGTTCCCATGCTACCGGGTCGTCTGTCAGTATCTCCGCGTTTATATATGTCAGCGCCTCGGCTACCGTCGTATCCGCATCCCGGTCGTAACTGACAGTTGCGGTGTACGGCGGGTCGGAAGCGCTCCGCCTGCGCAGTATCTCAAACTTTATCATTGTCTACGCCTCCCTGCCCTATGTCTTCAAAGGTTATCCTGACAGCGTCGTCACGGTACTCCGCAGCTGTCACACTCCGGAATCCTTCAAATGTCTCCGGGAAATCCTCACGGTAATGCGCGCCGCGGCTTTCCATACGTCCCAGCGCCGAGTAGAGCATCGCCTCGGCAAGCGCTTTCTTCGCGCGCTCCGCCGCATTGCCGTAGCCCAGCATCTGCACATTTTCCAGCGCCGCCCTTATGCCGCTGTCGTTGCGCACTATGCCCAGTCCCTCGCGCAGCATATAGCCGAGACTCGCGGAGAACGCCTCCGAGGGCGCACAGTCCAGCTCGTCGGCGCCGTTAAAGGCTCCGTCCGTCAGACGGGGTCTGTCCCTGTACCCGGAAACGCTCTGCGCCGCTGTCATTCCGCCGAATACCGCTCCCAGCAGCGAGTTTCCGCCCAGGCGGTTCGCGCCGTGGTATATGCAGGCACATTCTCCCGCCGCGTAAAGTCCGGGCAGGCAGGTCTCGTGCCGCGTGTTCACATATATGCCGCCCATAAAGTAATGTATTCCCGGCTCAACGGGAATCGGCTCCTTCGCCGGGTCGAGGGACAGATAGTGGATTATCTCCTCCCGCAGGTCGGAGAGCTTGTTTTCCCATGTTCCGTCGGAGATGCCCGTCATGTCGAGGAATGTCTCCGCACCGCCGCGCAGCTCGGAATACATTTCCCGCGAGACCACGTCGCGGGGCATCAGGTTCCCGAGGGTCGGATACCGCTCTTCCATGAAGTAGCTGCGCACCCCGTCCTTCAGTGAGAAGAGCCTGCCGCCTTCGCCGCGGGCAGCTTCGCTCACCAGGCAGCGCTTGCCGGGTATCCCTATGGTGGTGGGGTGATACTGTATCATTTCGAGGTTTGCGAACTTCACGCCCTGCGCAAACAGTACGGAAGCCGCCATGCCGCTGTTGGCATCGGTACCGGTGGTTATTCCCGGGAAGAAGCCGTTCAGGCCGCCGCAGGCTATGATGACCGTCCCGGCATAGTCGTACAGCCTGCCGCCGTAGTCATCGCGCACCCGCACTCCGGCACACACTCCGTCCTTTATAAGCAGGCGTATCATTGTGTGATGCGAAAGCCGCTCCACAAGGCCGTCCGCCTCGTATCTTCTCACCGCGTCGATAAGCGAGGTCATTATCATCTTGCCCGTACTGCTCTGCGCAAAGGCTGTGCGCTTTTTCTTCTGCCCGCCGAAGCTGCGGAGCATAAGGCTCCCGTCCGGATTGCGGTTGAAAGGCACACCCAGCGCCGCCAGCCTTTCCACGATGCCGGGAGCACCGTCGGTCAGGGCTTTTACCGCAGCCGGATCCGCCAGCATTACACCACCGCGCATCGTTTCTTCAAAGTGAAGCTCTCTCGTATCGTCCTCGCCCATGGTATCGAGAGCGGCGTTTATCCCGCCCTCGGCAAGGACCGACTGCGCACGCTCCGACGGCAGCACCGAGATAAGGCGGCTGTGTATCCCCTTTTCGGCAAGAGTGAGGGCAGCCGAAAGTCCGGCAAGTCCCGCGCCGATAATATTTATCACTTTCATGCCTGTCCCCCCGCGAAATAAATTATGAATGCGATGCCGCACAGTATCAGGAACACCGAGGCGGCGAGAGCTATGCCGGCCGCGGCGCCCTTCCCCGCTTTGAAGCCGAAAGCCTGCGCGAGCGGCTTTATGTTGGTGGAGATATGCAGAAGCAGAGCCGCCGCGAAGAGCAGGTCAAGCAGCAGTTCCGGGACTCCGAACGGTACCGGGACCACCCTGCCGTCCACCCTGCGGGTACTCAGTCCCGCACAATGTGCTATAAGGAGCAGCATCACCGCAAATCCGCTTATGCGCCTTATCCAGAACAGCCGGTTCTCACGGAAATAGCTCGCTCCGGAATGTTTCTGCGCTATGACGGTATCGGCGGTCAGCTTTATGCCGATGATGATATGGATACCCGCAAGCAGCGCCAGTATCCCCGCCGGTGCCGCGTTCAGCATGGGGCTGTACTCCATCATTCCTGTCAGCAGGCAGCATCCCATGACAGCGTGAAACAGGAATATCACAATAATCAGCACGCTAAGGACCGCATTGAACTTCCGCATCTGCGAACACCTCACTTTTTCTTGATATCATATTTATTATTATATCACCTACAGAGCCCCCTTGTCAATCTTTCATACGGTATGGGCAAAACTAAAAATTTTGTGAAAAAATCCGCCGCCATATGGATTTTCCGCGCAGGATGTTGTATAATGGAGATACAGATGAAAATGGGAGGTCTCCGATGAAAAACACAGAGAAATATACGCGGCATTTCTTTCTGCCGCCGACCGCAAAGAGGAAATGGGCGGAAAGGCCATACATAGATCATGCTCCGATATGGTGCAGCGTCGATCTGCGCGACGGAAACCAGGCGCTCATCACCCCGATGAGCCTCAGCGAAAAGCTGGAGTTCTTCAAGGCGCTGGTAAAAATAGGCTTCAAGGAGATCGAGATAGGCTTCCCCGCCGCCTCGGACACCGAGTATGAGTTCTGCCGCAGGCTGATAGAGGACAGACTTATCCCCGACGACGTGATGATACAGGTGCTCACCCAGTCCCGCGAGCATATCATAAAGAAGACGTTTGACGCTCTGCGCGGGTGCAGGAACGCAGTAGTACATCTCTACAACTCCACTTCCGTAGCCCAGCGTGAGCAGGTATTCGGCAAGAACAAGGCCGAGATCACGGAGATAGCGGTCTCCGGTGCGAAGCTTTGTAAGGAGTACCGCGAAAAGTATGAGGGAAATTACCGCTTCGAGTATTCGCCCGAGAGCTTCACAGGCACCGAGCCCGACTTCGCGCTGGAAATATGCAACGCCGTTCTCGATGTATGGAAGCCGACGCCCGATGACAAGGTGATAATCAATCTCCCGGTGACCGTTCAGCTCTCAATGCCGCATATCTACGCCGATCAGGTGGAGTATATGTGCGAAAACCTCAGATACCGGGAAAACGTCATAGTCTCGCTGCACCCGCATAACGACCGCGGCTGTGCGGTGGCCGACGCGGAAATGGGACTTCTGGCAGGCGCCGACAGAGTGGAAGGGACACTCTTCGGCAACGGTGAGCGCACCGGCAACGTGGATATCATCACCCTCGCGCTGAATATGTATTCCCAGGGCGTTGACCCGGAGCTGGACTTCTCAGACCTCCCCGCCCTGAGCGAGCTCTACGGGAGAGTCACGCGAATGGATATCTACGAACGCCAGCCATACAGCGGAAAGCTGGTATTCGCGGCGTTCAGCGGCTCGCATCAGGACGCTATCGCAAAGGGTCTCAACTGGCGGCAGGAGCACGGCGGAGTCTGGGACGTACCCTATCTGCCCATCGACCCTACCGACATCGGCAGAGAATATGAGGGCGATGTCATACGCATCAACAGCCAGTCCGGCAAGGGCGGCATAGGCTATATCCTCGAAACGCGCTTCGGCTACGACCTGCCGAAGAAGATGCGCGAAAGCGTCGGCTATCTGGTCAAGGGCGTTTCCGACCGTATGCACAAGGAACTCTCGCCCGAGGAAGTGCTTGAAATATTCACCGCCAACTATGTCAACATCACTTCGCCTATCGACCTGCCGGAAGTTCATTTCAGGCAGGAAAACGGCATAGAAGCAACGATAACCATAGCCCACGGCAGCTCCGTCGGCTCGGCCAGCGGTAAGGGCAACGGCCGCCTCGACGCGGTCAGCAACGCGGTGAAGGCCTTCACCAAGCTGGACTTCTCTATCAACGCCTACACCGAGCACGCTCTGGATCAGGGCTCGTCCTCACAGGCGGTCTCCTACGTCGAGATCGTGAGCGGAGGAAAGAGCTACTGGGGAACGGGTCTGCACACGGATATCGTGACTTCGTCGATAAAAGCGTTCGTCAGCGCTATAAACAATATGCTGAAGGCCAGACGGCTGGAAAGCGACCTCGGAAAGGAGCTGTGACACTGTGGGAATGACAATGACGCAGAAGATACTCGCCGCGCACTCGGGACTGGAGTCCGTCTCGGCGGGTCAGCTCATACTTGCCGGGCTCGATCTTGTGCTCGGCAACGACATCACCTCCCCCGTCGCCATAAAGGAGTTCAGAAAGCTCGGCGCGGATAAGGTATTCGACCGCGGCAAGGTGACCATGATAATGGATCACTTCGTCCCGAACAAGGATATCAAAGCCGCGGAGCAGTGCAAAATGTGCCGCGGATTCTGTGCGGAGCATGAGATCACGCACTTCTACGATGTGGGGCAGATGGGCATCGAGCACGCGCTGATACCGGAAAAGGGGCTTGTCACCGCCGGCGACTGCGTGATAGGCGCGGATTCGCACACCTGCACATACGGAGCGCTCGGCGCGTTCTCGACAGGCGTGGGCTCCACGGATATGGCCTGCGGAATGGCCACGGGAAAGGCATGGTTCAAAGTACCGTCAGCCATAAAATTCGAGCTTACCGGCAAGCCGCGCAGATATGTTTCCGGCAAGGATATAATACTGCACATAATAGGAATGACCGGCGTGGACGGGGCGCTTTACAGCTCCATGGAATTCACGGGTGACGGGCTGAAGCACCTTTCGATGTCCGACCGCCTGTGTATCGCTAATATGGCGATAGAAGCCGGGGCAAAGAACGGCATCTTTGAAGTTGACGATATAACCCTCGAATACCTGCGTCTCCACGGTGCCGGCGAGCCGAAGATATACAGCGCCGACCCCGACGCGCAGTACGAGAAGACATACACGATCGACCTGTCCGCGATAGAGCCGACTGTGGCGTTCCCGCATCTGCCGGAGAACGCGAAGACCTTCGGCGAGTTCGGGGATATCCCGATAGATCAGGTGGTCATAGGGAGCTGCACAAACGGCAGACTGGAGGATATGGCTGCCGCAGCAGCCATACTTCACGGACGGAAATGCGCAAAGAACGTGCGGGTCATCATTATACCCGCGACACAGCAGATATACCTGGAAGCCATGGAACGCGGTTACATACGCACATTCATTGAAGCCGGCGCAGTGGTATCCACACCAACCTGCGGCCCCTGCCTCGGCGGATACATGGGTGTGCTTGCAGAGGGTGAAAGGGCAATATCCACCACGAACCGCAACTTCGTCGGACGCATGGGACATCCGGGATCGGAGGTCTATCTTGCGAGCCCGGCTGTTGCTGCGGCAAGCGCGGTGACAGGCAGAATAACCAGCCCGTGGGAGCTTGACAAGGAGGCGGCGGTATGATATACAGAGGAAACGTGATAAAATACGGTGACAACGTGGATACGGACGTGATAATCCCGGCAAGGTATCTCAACACCAGCGACCGCAGCGAGCTTGCGGCGCACTGCATGGAGGATCTGGACAGCACCTTCGTATCCCGCGTGAAGGACGGCGATATTATAATAGCGGGAGCGAATTTCGGCTGCGGCTCGTCCCGAGAACACGCGCCCATAGCGATAAAGGCCAGCGGCGTTTCAATGGTGATCGCGAAAAGTTTTGCGCGGATATTCTACCGCAACGCGATAAACATCGGGCTTGCGATAGTCGAATGTCCCGAAGCTGCCGAGGAGATATCCGAGTGCGACATAACCGAGGCGGATATGGACAGCGGCGTGATACGCGACCTCACCACCGGGAAGGAATACAAGGCACAGCCCTTCCCGGAATTCATACAGAAGATAATTGAAAACGGCGGGCTGATGCAGTCCGTCGCAAACGGCATTATAGAATAAGGAGCAGCTTATGGAATACAGGACAGCACTTCTGAAAGGCGACGGCATAGGTCCGGAGATAATTGACAGCGCCGTTGCGGTACTTGAAAAGGTAGGAGAAAAGTTCGGCCACAGGTTCATATTTACGCCGTATCTCATCGGCGGAGCCGCAATAGACGAAACCGGGGAACCTCTGCCTGAGGAGACAGTAAAAGGCTGTCTCGCCTGCGACAGCGTTTTGCTCGGGGCGGTGGGAGGCCCGAAATGGGACGACCTCCCGGGTAATAAACGCCCCGAAAAGGCTTTGCTGGGCATACGCTACGCTCTCGGGCTGTACACGAACCTGCGTCCCGCGAAGCTGTTCCCGGCGCTGAAAGGCGCCTCGCCCCTGCGCGAGGACATTGTGTCCGCGGGCTTTGATATAATGATAGTGCGTGAGCTCACGGGAGGCATCTACTTCGGAGAGCGCGGCTACCGTCAGGGAAAGTTCGGAGAAGAAGCCTACGATACGGAAGCATACAGCGTCACGGAGATAGAGCGCATCGGAAAGGCGGCATTTGAAATAGCCCGCAAGCGCAGCAAACGCGTCACCAGCATCGACAAGGCAAACGTGCTGGAGACTTCGCGGCTCTGGCGAAAGACCATGCACCGACTTTCGGAGCAGTACCCCGATGTGGAGTACCGCGACCTGCTTGTTGACAACGCGGCAATGCAGCTCGTCCGCGATCCTAAACAGTTCGATGTGATCGTTACATCGAATATGTTCGGTGATATCCTGTCGGACGAAGCCTCGCAGATCACCGGCTCCATCGGTATGCTTGCTTCCGCGTCGCTGGGTGACGGGACAAGAGGAATGTATGAGCCCATACACGGCTCGGCACCCGATATCGCTGGTCAGGATAAAGCTAACCCGATAGCAACCATATTATCGGCGGCAATGATGCTCCGCTATTCCTTCGGGCTCTCCGCAGAAGCCGCAGCCATAGAAAACGCCGTAGATCATGTGCTAAGCACAGGCTCCCGCACCGCCGATATCCTCGGCAGCTCCGCAGTTTCCCCCATAGGCTGCCGCGAGATGACCGCGAGAATTGTCGCTGCGCTTGAGTGAGAAAAGAGCCGCTGACGCTTGAGTGTTGAAGAGAGTCGCTGACGCTCGAGGCGGCGAAGAGTGTCGCTTACGCTCGAGTGTTGAAGAGAGTCGCTGACGCTTGAGTGTTAAGAGAGTCGCTGACGCTCGAGTGCCTCCGGCGGCCAACCCCTTTAAAAAGGGTTTGGATCCCTAAACTAATCGCTTCGCCTTGCAGATTCGTCCATAAGTACGCCTTTTGCTGAACTCTGAAAGTGGCAGTACCGAAGGGGTCAAGGGGG
>JAEEJW010000026.1 GCA_016282095.1 Ruminiclostridium sp.
AGTGGATGCCGAAGGCTGTCCGCATGAATACATCGAGATCGAGCTTACCGAGAGCGCGTTCTTCGACGACAAGAAGGCAATGATAAACACGATAGGCAAGCTGAAGAGTTACGGCTTCGCAGTGTCAATGGACGACTTCGGCTCCGGTTATTCGTCACTCAACTCGCTGAAGGATATGCCGCTTGACGTGCTGAAGCTTGATGCCGAATTCTTCCGCGGCGAGAACGGCGACGGACGCGGCGAGATAGTCGTTTCCGAAGCAATAAAGCTCGCCAAATCGCTCAATATGCGCACAGTCGCCGAAGGCGTCGAGGTGCGCGAGCAGGTGGACTTTCTCGCGTCGCAGGGCTGCGATATGATACAGGGTTACTTCTACGCCAAGCCCATGCCCGGCCCCGATTACGAAGTTCGCATGAACGAGCATTTCAAACCGAAAGGCGAGTAGCCGCTACGCCCGGGAGGTCGCTGACGCTCGAGCCGGGGGAACCCTTTTGTGAACAAAAGGGTTCCCCCGGACCCCCTCCCAAAAAACTTAAACCACTTCGTTATTAAATTAAAAAGAAATCTGCTCCTATTGTAATTAATAGGAGCAGATATTTTTTAATTTCTGTTGCTTTTTCTTGGTAAAGGGGTACTACCTACCGGGTAGCAAGGCGAAGCGATTTAAGTTTAGGCCAAGCCCTTTTTAAAGGGCGTCATACTCGAGCGCAAGCGACTCTTGTTCCCGTTCTCGAGCGTTAGCGACTACTGAACAGAACTGACGGCTGCGAGGTACAGACTTGATATTCGCTGAATGTAACAGACGGATTGGGAGCGGCGGCTCGCCGCCTCGAGCGTTAGCGGTGTGCTTATCTGTCTTTCGACGGTTCGACAGCTTCGTATCTGATACGGATATCGGGAAGTCTGGATATAGTCGTGTATGAGTTTATGCGCCAGTCATCGCCGTCTGCGGGAGTGTTTTCACCGGAAGCGGGAGGGGCGAATATTTTCAGTGTAAGCTCGGTCTCTCCGGAAAGGCGGTTCTCATAGAACGCACTCATGAGGTCTATGGTCTTTGCTTTCGTGGATTTGTAGAACCAGCGGCCGTTGATCTCCAGCATAAGGTTCAGCTCTTCCTCAAACGTTACCTCGCAGAATACGGGATCCTTTTCAAATTTCAGCTTTATAGCAAGGCCCTCGGCATCTTCAGAGCCTCCCCAGCGGAGCTTTACGGGGAGCTGTGCGTCCTCGCCCACGGTCATCGCAGGCTTGAAGAAGTCGTCGTTGATTATCTCGCGGTAAGTCTTCATCACAGGCTGCTCGATGCCGACATTCACGTTGTTCGGATCTTCAATTTCAAGTCCGAGCCTGCCGCGGTCGCGGAACTGATAGAACGTGAATGCATTAAGCCACTTGTCCTTTTCATTCTTCAGCAGATCACAGAATATCTGTATCATCTCTGCCTGTTCGTAAGCGCCGGTCACATCGCCGTCGGCATTGAGCTCGCTGAGCACCATGGGCTTGACTTGGCCGCCGCATATTTCTATGAAACGCTTCTGGCTGCGCTTTGCCATTTCGTATACTTCCTTTACGGAAGAACGGCTGTGGGAATGCCCGCCGCGTTCAGCTATATCGTAAGGCCAGCCCCAGTGCAGAGAAAGATACTTGTCGATAGACCATGTGTCTGTGGCACGGACAGCTCCGGCAAATTCGTCCTCCATTTCGATCTTCGTATCCTCAGGCTTTGCGACTCCTCCTGCGCAGAGGATCGTGCTGACGTTGGGAGCATATTCCTTTATGATATTATGGAACTTTACATAGAAGTCCGCTATCTGCTGATAAGTGGCACGCTTGGTGAACGAGAACCAGTTGCCTGTGCATTCGTGGTTTATGCGTATCTGCATACGACCGAATGTGGACAGATCCCTAGCAATCGCCGCAAGATGCTCGTCCGGCACGTTCGGATCAATGGTGAGAGTAAGAATAACGTCCTGTCCGTGGGCACGTATCTCACGCATATATTTGAAGGGTTCGTCGGTAAGGTCGCCGTTCAGGCCGCCTTTGTATGTGAAATAGTCGTCGTAGGGATAGTCCCATGCGAAAGCGACCTCCTTGTCCTTGCAGGCTTCGCTTATGCGCTGCGGCCATTCCTTGTCCAGCGGGTAATAGCAGTACATGAGACTTATAGCTCTGTGCGGACGTCCAAGGCGGTTCAGTATGTAATCCTGATCGACGTATTCGCCGCGTTCACTGCCGTCTCCGAGATCTACCGCACACTGCGCCGGTCCCATGTGTATTTTCTTTACTTCGTAATCCATAGTCTGTTCCTTTCCGATACCTGTAAACGATTTCTTGCAGACTATTATAACATATTTTTTTATATTTGGCAAGATGTTTTTCAAATATTTTCCGCAAAACACAAAATCTCTTGACAAAACCCGGGAACGAGTATAAAATTTAAGTATGACGGTCATGTACCACGGCAGCGGGATATAATGCTCACCCGAAAAAGTTTAATTACGGAAAGGGGAATGAAACTATGAAATGTCCGTACTGCGGAATCGATATGGAGATCGGCGTAATACAGAGCCCGAATGAGATAGCGTGGTTAAAAGGGCTTAACAGACCGGCTCTCGGAAGAGCTTCATTCCACGAAGGTTCTGTCGTCCTTTCAAAACGCTCGTTCATAAAAGGCTCCGCGGTCATGGCTTATCTCTGCCGCGGCTGTCAGAAAATCATTATCGACTGCAAGGACAGATATACGGATCTGAACTGTACCTGAATACCGGAACAAACACAGGAAAGGAATAAATTCAATGACTTACGATGAAGCTGTTAATGCGATACCTGCCGGAAAATACCGCCACTACAAGGGCAACGAATACGAAGTTATCGGTATTGCGCGCCATTCCGAGACCCTGGAGCCCATGGTGATATACAAGGCGCTCTACGGTGACGGCGGCGTATGGGCAAGACCTGCGCAGATGTGGAACGAAACTGTGGACGATAAAGGCACAAAGCGCTTTACCGCTCTCGGGACAGAGAACCATGCATGATATAGGGCGCATAAGCGTGATAATGGCGGCATACAACGCCGGAAAGACCATAGATACAGCGATAAGCTCGGTACTATCTCAGACTTACGGGAACTTCGAGCTCATAGTCATTAACGACTGCTCAGCCGATGATACCGCTGACAAAGTGCGGAGCTTCTCCGATGAGCGCATAGTCCTGCTCGAAAACGAAACAAACATGGGAGTCTCAAAGACACGCCACCGCGGTGCCGCCGAAGCAAAAGGCGAATGGATAGCTATACTGGACAGCGACGATGCGTGGGAGCCCGACAAGCTTGAAAAACAGGCCGGGCTTCAGTCACGCACGGGTGCGGAACTGCTCTACACCGGCTCTGCGTTCATGGACGCAGACGGTCACAGACTCGATGCCGTGCTGGACGTCCCGGAAACTGTTGACCGCCGCAGACTGCTGAAGCAGAACATACTGTCAAACTCCTCGGCTCTGGTGCGCCGTGAGCTGTTCTTACAGAATGAACTTCCCGACGACAGCATACATGAGGACTTTGCCTGCTGGCTGAAGATCCTCGGAACAGGACGCACCGCATACGGCGTTAACGAACCTCTGCTTATATACAGGCTCTCCGGCAGCTCAAAATCCGGCAACAAGCTGCGTTCGGCAAAGATGAACTGGCGCACCTACCGCGCTGTGGGGCTGAATGTTTTTTCGGCATTCTACTATATGGTATGCTACACTCTGAACGGACTGAAAAAATACAGTAAGCTGAAACACTGAATAATGGAAGGAGGGGACGGATATGAGATCTGCAAGATGTATCACAGCGCTGCTGATATGTATATGTCTTGTGTTCTGCCCCGTTCCCGGAACCTTTGCCGTGCGTACAACTCCCGGTACGATATGCGGCGAGTTTACCTACTTTCCTTCCGGCGAGTACGGCGAAATAACAGAGCCGTTCTATTACAGCGACAGCTATTTCGCCGCGTCCGGCACATTTAGCAGCGTTCATCTGCGCACCGTTTCAGCCGCGCTTGCACTGACGGCATCGTTTAAGGAGACCGCTGCCGCTCTGCTGACGCAGGCAGGCTTCTCGGAGTCCGACCTTTCAGCCGAGGATATGGACGGCGAGCCTACCCGCGATACAATCGGCTCGGTGATGACTCACAAAAGCACGATCTACGGTGAGGTCATCGCTGTTGTGATACGCGGCAGCAATTACAGGAAAGAATGGGCCGACAATTTCGATATCGGCGTTTCCGGAGATGCGGCCGGCTTCTCACGCTCCGCCCGGAAGATCACGGACAGGATAAAAGCCTACGAAAAGCGCTATGGACTACAAGGCGCGAAGCTCTGGATAACGGGTTTCAGCCGCGGCGGCGCTGTGGCTGACCTCACCGGAAAGTATATAGATCAGGCGCTTTCGGATTACGGCATTACCGCCGACGATCTGTATGTCTACACGTTTGAAGCTCCGGCAGGCAGCTGTGAGCGCACAGATTTTGCAAATATCCACAATGTCCGCAACCCCAACGACCCGATACCCATGATACTGCCCGGGGCGTGGGGATTTTCAAACTCCGGCGTCACCGAGATGCTGCCCGCCGACGAAGTCATGATATACCGCAAGGAACTTTCGTTCTCCGTGACCGGAGGCGTGGGTCTCGTGAACCGCTACGCAACTGTGCCCAGCGGGAATATCTGGACGCTGCCGAAGAAGGAGATAAGCCCGGCGGTATCGCTTACGGCGTTTGAGCAGAATTTTGCTTCGTGGCTGAGTTCCTGCACAGACCGGGAGACTTTCTCGAAATACAGCAGAAATATCGGCGATCTGCTGGAGGTGTTCGCGTTCAGGAGCTCCGCCGAGAACGCCCGGCTGAGCGCGCTGATGAGCGGCGTCATGAAAGAGATGTTCAGTGCGAAGAATGTAGCTCTTGTGCTGTCACTGACCTATCTGAAGCCCGGCAGCGAGAAATACGAATCGGCACTTGAAATTCTTACCGGGACTTTCGTAAATGCCCTTGACAAGACAGGGCGCGGCAATGTGCTGACAGAAGATGAATTCGATTCGCTGAAACACTCCGTGCCGAATGTCATACGATTCGCGCTGCCGCTGATAAAGGAGGACCTTGCCGGCGAGCACAGCCTTGAGAGGTTCGGTACAATTGTCGGAAATCTCGGAACCATAATAACCGAACACTATCTCCAGAATATATTCATGCTTGTGAAGAGAACGGATCCGTACTATACGGAGGAAGGCGGGCCTGACGATGTCGCCGGTGAAGGAACATTTTACGACGCCACCGATGCTCTGCATAATCATCTGCGCGCAGAGATAGTGACAGAGGACGAGGAACTCCTTGATGCAGTGCTTACGGATGAAGAACGCCGCGAATACGGAAACGGCGCAAATGTAATGATAAAGCTCGCGGCTGCGGAAGGCTCCCTGCGCACCGCAGACAGAGAAGCTCTGAAAAACTCGTTGGCCGTTATAGGCAGCGGCGCAGCGGTGGGAACTTATACGAGCCTGTCCTTGTCAAAGAAAGTCGGCAATACGGTTCGCAGACGCACGGACAGGACCCTTGCTCCCGTCAGCATCAGGATAAAGCTGCCGCGGACGCTTATGAACAGTGACAGAACGGTCATAAGAGAATTTGACGTTATATCGCTGCACGGCGGCAGTGCAGACATTCTCCGCAGCGAGTTCGACGCAGCCTCCGGTACGCTGGGATTTGAAACCGACAGCTTTTCGCTGTGCGTGCTGGTCATGCGTGACCGGCCTGCCGTAAATGATGATACCGATCCTAATCCGACAACGGGTGAAAGTTTTTAAAGCACTGCCTGTGCAGTGCTTTTTTCGTTGTTGACATCGAAGTAAAAAAGTGCTATAATCAATACAGTATTTTTTTGAAAGGAAGTATCCGTTATGAAAATAGAGACCCAGTGCCTCCACGAAGGCTACACACCGAAAAACTCCGAACCGAGAGTAGTGCCGATAGTGCAGAGCACCACATACCTTTACAAATCCACCGATGAGGTGGCTGCCGTATTTGACGATCCGACAAAGAGCCTTATTTATTCGCGTTTCGCCAACCCGACCACCGATGCGGTCGAGAAGAAGATAGCTGCTCTCGAAGGCGGCGCTGCCGCTATGTGCACATCGTCCGGTCAGGCTGCTTCGCTGCTGAGCGTTCTTAATATCTGCGAAGCAGGCGACAGCTTCATCTCTTCGACCGCTATCTACGGCGGCACTATCAATCTTTTCGGCACAACTCTGAAAAAGCTGGGCATCGAGTGCATATTCGTTGATCCGGACTGCACGCCCGAGGAACTGGACGCGGCATTCAAGGACAACACAAAGCTGGTATTCGGCGAGACTATCGCAAACCCGGCTCTTACGGTGCTCGACATCGAGAAATTCGCCAAGGCTGCGCACGCACACGGCGTTCCGCTTATCGTGGACAACACATTCGCTACGCCCATACTCTGCCGCCCGTTTGAATGGGGCGCTGATATCGTCGTTCATTCCACTTCAAAATACATGGACGGACATGCTGTACAGGTCGGCGGCGTCATCGTTGATTCCGGCAAGTTCGACTGGGCTGCAAGCGGCAAGTTCCCGTGCATGACGGAACCCGACGAGAGCTATCACGGACTTGTTTACACAGAAAAGTATCCCTTCGCTCCGTACATAGTCAAGGCGAGAATGCAGCTTATGAGAGATTTCGGCTGCTATCCGGCGGCGAATTCCTCGTTCCTGCTGAATCTCGGTCTTGAAACTCTCGCAGTGAGAATGAAGCAGTATGTAGAAAACGCAAAGGTAGTTGCGAAATACCTGTCGGAGAACGACAAGGTTGCTTCCGTATTCTATCCCGGACTTGAAGGCAACAAGTACTATCCGCTGGTGCAGAAGTATCTGCCTCTCGGAGCTTCCGGCGTTATCTCGTTCTCGATCAAGGGCGGCAGACCCAATGCCGTAAAATTCATGGACAGCCTGAAGCTGGCTTCCAACGAAGTACACGTTGCGGATATCCGCACATGCGTACTGCATCCGGCTTCCGCAACTCACCGTCAGCTTACCGAGGAACAGCTTGTCGCTGCAGGCATCGACGGCGGAATGATAAGATTCTCTGTCGGACTTGAAAACATCGACGATATACTTGCCGATCTTGAGCAGGCTTTTGCCGCTGTCTGAATATGGGATATAGATTCTACGGGAACGAAAGCGCTCCTGTAAAGCCGATAAATGAGAAATATTCCGCGATACGCGACCAACGTCATCTTTACGATATACTGTCGGATATCTGGTGTGAATACACCTGCGCCCCGAGGCTCCGTGCCGGCTGGAGCAAGGAAGACCGAACCCGTGGTCAGTGCTCGATAACCGCGTTTCTTGTTCAGGACATATTCGGCGGCAAGGTCTATGGTATCCCGCGTGAAGGCGGAAATTTCCACTGCTATAACGTAGTGGGCGACAGCCTTTTTGACCTGACGAGCGAGCAGTTCGGCGATGAAGTGCTTTGCTATGAGGGTAACCCCGAGCAGTTCCGGGAAATCCATTTCGCCAAAACGGAAAAGCGTGAGCGTTATGAGTACCTGAAAGCCGAGCTGGAGAAGGCAATCGCGCCTGAGTAAGCAGAGAGCCGCCGCTCCCAATCCGTATGTTACATTCAGCGAATATCAAGTCTGTACCTCGCAGCCGTCAGTTCTGTTCAGTAGTCGCTAACGCTCGAGAACGGGAACAAGAGTCGCTTGCGCTCGAGTATGACGCCCTTTAAAAAGGGCTTGGCCTAAACTTAAAACGCTTCGCCTTGCAGATTCGGCAGGTAGTGCGTTTACTCCGGACTGCGAGGCACAGTCTATAAAAATAAGAATTTTACAGACGGATTGGGGGCGGCGGCTCGCCGCCGGTTTGACTGCGTGGGTACCCCGCCGCCTTGCAGATTCGGTAAGTAGTACCCCTTTTCAAGGTAAATTAACTGCAAACATAAAAATATCTGCTCCTATTAACTGACAATAGGAGCAGATTTCTTTTTAATTTAATAACGAAGTGGTTTAAGTTTTTTGGGAGGGGGTCCGGGGGAACCCTTTTGTTCACAAAAGGGTTCCCCCGGCTCGAGCGTCAGCGACCTCACGAATGCAAGCGGACTTATCTGGACTTACCGCTGTCGTCGACGTGTTCGTCCTTGACGTAATCACGGGACAGCTCACCGAAGGACTCGGCCACCTTACGCACTTCGTCGCCTGCTGCGAGGAAAGCTTCGGCAACCAGCGGGTCGAAGTGGACTCCGGCTCCTTCGCGGATAATGTCACAGGCCTGTTCGTAGGAGAACGGTGCTTTATAGCTTCGTTTGGAGACAAGGGCATCGAATACATCCGCCACTGCCATTATGCGCGCCGAAAGCGGTATCTCCTCGCCGCGCAAACCTGTCGGATAGCCCTTGCCATTCCATTTTTCGTGATGATAGTAGGAAACATTCTTCGCTTCCTGCATATAATCAGATTCCGGAACAAAGGCTATCACCTGCTCTATGATGTCCCTGCCGTAGGTCGCATGCGCCTGCATTATCAGAAACTCATCATCAGTCAGACGTCCGGGCTTATTGAGTATCGCATCCGATACCTTGATCTTGCCGATATCATGCATAGGCGCAATATTACCCACGTTCTCGACAAACTCATCGGTCAGCTCATCGGCATAGAAGCCCATTTCCCTCATTTTCCGCATTATTATGCGGGTATATGCCGCAGTCTTGCGGACATGGTCGCCTGTGTTCTTGTCACGGCTCTCGACCAGGTCTGCCAGAACGAGTATCAGCGCGTTCTGCATCTTGGCTATCGTTTCGTTCTTATGTCTGATATCCTCGACCTGACGAACACTTGTGGTACCCATTTCGACTACCGCATTGTAAAGGTTCTCAATCTCGTCGCCTGTGCGTATGCCGAGCCCCGCGATCTTGTCCACATTGGCATTGAGCTGTGCATCGTCACTGGTGTATGCGAATTTGCTGACCACCATGGACATGGAATTCACCGGTGTCACGATATGATGCTCCACAACCCAGAGGACTACCGCGAATATTACCACGAAGAAAAGCAGGTAAAGCGATATCATTCCGGCTATGAAGTTGCGCTGATAATCGCCGATCTCATACATAGAGACCTCGGCGGCAGCATGAGCGACAACTTTTCCGCTGCTGTCCAGGATCGGCTTGTAGACGGTCAGCAGCCAGCCGAATTCCTTTTCGTCGGATATGATGGGCTCTATTTCCTCACCCTCGATCAGAGCAAATTCATAGGGTTTGATGTAGGAATCAAGAGTCACAATGTCTCCGGGCTTTCCGGCAGGAACATCGGGATCTTCGAGATCGAATACGACGTGTCCTCCGTCAGGCTGTATCCTGTATACAAATATGAACCGTATGTCATCGTCACTGCTGCGCAGATCGTACAGGCGCTTTTCGGTCTCGGCGTAGTCCGGTGCAGCCGCTCCCTTTTCAAGGAATTCATCGATCCTGTCGCCGTCCACGATACCGGCGGCAACATTGGCTACTCCGTTCACCAGCTTCTTCTGCTGCTCGATCGACACGTTATTGAAAAGCACGAAGCTGATTGCTGTGGCGACCGTTCCGAGAAGAACGAGTGCTGTGATTATAAGGCTCATTATTTTGGTACGCACGGATATCACGCGGCAGCGCACAGCTTTGACCTCGTCGGAGGTCTCCTTGTCCAACGGTGCTTGCAGCATTCCGTCAAAGCGCAGCTTCTCCTTGATCTTTTCAGGGATAAGTGCCTTGACGATAAGGACTATCGCTGTGGTGATGGCCTTGTCCAGAGCGTCCATAAGCAGGTTTCCGAAGAGCTGCGAGACCATCTGGTTGCGCAGACCCGCATCGCGCAGCGCCGAACCGAAGGATTCGCTCTCAAAGGAAAGTCCGTCCAGCAGCCATGGGAGCAGAGTGCCGAGGCCTCCGCCCAGCAGTGTGAGAATAAGCACATAAAGCAGAACTTTCAGAGGCTTTCTGATCGTCAGCCAGCCCTTGCTCTCGAAGAACGCTGACACTGCCGCAATAAGAACTGTGATAATGCCGTAGTATATCGATGTCGGGTCGGTGAGACAATTGACGATATTCGTCATGAACCCGGCAAGTATGCCGGGGATGTACCCGCCCAGCACCGCTGCAAGTATCGAGCCGACATTGTCAAGGTACAGCGGCAGGTTCAGATTGCTTACCATCGTGAAAAGCAGGTAATTTATGCCGAAACCCGCAAATATGAGCGCAGCCATGATAAGCCTGTTACGTCTGCGCTTAATGGTATATTGCTGTATTTGTTCGTTAGTCATAATTCCCGTAAACCTCGGTCTTTATGTATTTTGTCCTATGCTCCTGAGGAAATCGCCGCCATGGAGTCTTAACTGCTCCTTCATCTCGTCATCGCTTATTACGGTGATGCGGCCGGCGTCGTACTCGGAATCTATCCATTCCTTGATCTTCGCGACGAACGGCTCCTTCTTGCTGACAGCTTTGTCGGGAGGCAGACGGTAGTAGTTGTTTATCCAGCAGGCAATGCCCGCGAGACCGGACACGTTGCTGACCGCAACAAGCGGCGGTCTGTCAAGTATCTTCTCGGTATCGAAGATATTGTATATCTCCGGGTCTTTCAGAAGCCCGTCCGCGTGTATGCCGGCGCGGGTGAGATTGAAGCTGCGGCCTACAAACGGTGTCATGGGGGGCAGGTCATAATTCGTCTCCTTTACGATGTAGTCCGCGATCTCGGTGATGACACGGGGTTCCATGCCGCCGAAGTCACCGCGGAGCTGGGCGTATTCAAACACCATGGCTTCCAGAGGCACATTACCGGTACGTTCGCCTATGCCGAGCAGCGAGCAGTTGACCGCCTGTGCGCCGTAAAGCCATGCGGTGGAAGCATTTACCACGCCCTTGTAGAAGTCGTTGTGGCCGTGCCATTCCAGCATTTCGCAAGGTACGTCAGCGTAATGCTGCAAGCCGTAGATGATGCCGGACACACTTCTCGGCAGCGCTACGCCGGGATACGGAACGCCGTAGCCCATAGTGTCGCAGGCTCTTATTTTTATCGGTATGCCGCTCTCGCGGGAAAGCTTCATCAGTTCTGCCGCAAAAGGCACTACGAAGCCGTAGAAATCGGCTCTCGTGATATCTTCGAAATGACAGCGCGGCCGCAGACCTGCCTCGATAGCATCAGACACGATGCCGATATACTTGTCGAGCGCCTGCTTACGGGTAAGACCCATTTTATTGAAAATATGATAGTCTGAGCAGCTTACAAGTATGCCTGTTTCCTTGATGCCGATATCACGGACAAGGGCAAAGTCGGATTTGGTGGCGCGTATCCATGTTGTTATCTCCGGGAATTCGTAGCCAAGCTCCATACACTGTTCAAGTGCTTTTCTGTCCTTTTCGGAATAAACAAAGAATTCGGTCTGTCTGATTATGCCGTTGGGGCCGCCGAGCTTATGGAGCAGTTTATAGATATGTACCATCTGCTCGGTGCTGTAAGGAGCGCGGGACTGCTGACCGTCACGGAACGATGTGTCCGTGATGTAGATATTCTCGGGCATATTCATCGGCACGCGGCGGTAGTTGTAGGCTATCTTCGGCACTTCTGTGTACGGAAACAGCTCGCGGAAAAGTTCGGGTTTTTCCACGTCCTGTAGCTCGTACATATAGGGGTCACGCTCAAGGAGATTACTTTTGTTACTGAGTTTGATGTCGGACATTGTCTGCTTTCTTCTTTCTTTTTGTTATTTATTTAAACCACTTCTGGTTCACTGCTGTTTATCCGTATGTTACATTCAGCAACAGACGGGTTCTGCTCCGCAGTCCTTACCAAGCGTACTCATTGCCCGGTCTGCAAGGCAAAGCGACTACTTATTATCGTTCTCAAACGGCTGACTGTTAATTTGCAGCCACAGCTCAACTGCGGCGCACTCGGTGGAGCGCTTACCCGCATCTATGGCACTGGCGGCTAATGCGCGGCGGCCAACTTCGTATTTCCCGAGGTCGGTGCCGCCCATACACGGAGAGGTCACGATTACCGGCATTGTCCTTGCGAGTCCGGAAATAACGGCCGTTATACCATTATCGGGCAGGCCTCCGGCGCCGTAGGTCTCGATGACGATGCCTGCTTTGTTCTCCGCAGGCGCAGAGATATCGGGGCCGTCGGAGAAAGGCGTGAGCCGCACCACAGCCGGCAGTCTGCCGCCATGCTCCGGGAAGGCATACCGCTTATCCGGCACAAAGCCCGCGTAACTGCGGAATGCGTCTTTATCCGTGCTGCTGACCTTGACGATATCGGCACCGCCGATGACGCGTCCGGCAAAGGCGAGATATACGCCTTTGTAATTGCCGGAAGCGGCTGTGTGCATTGCGAACTCTATATTCGTCTGCGCATCACTGCCTTCGGCATCCGACGGGAGCATCGAACCTGTGAGTATCACAGGCTTGTCCGTATCCAGCGTGAACGCCAGCACCGCGCCTGTATAGGCCATGGTATCCGTGCCGTGCAGTATCACTATACCGTCAAAGTCACGGACATTCTCTGTCACCGCGCTGTAAAGTTTCTGCCAGTGCATAGGCGTCACGTCGGTGCTGTCTATGGAATAAAGATCGAGTATCGATATTCCGACTCCCCCGATATCAGGTATCAGCTTATCGCCGGAAAGCGCCGGAACGATTCCCGAGCCGTGGTCGATGCCTGCTATCGTGCCGCCCGTGGTTATAATGAGCAGTTTCTTCATCTGAACAGCTCCCCGTCAAAGTACTTTTCCTGGAATTCCACCTTGGCAGCTATTTCTTCATCTGTATAATCCCTGCCGTCCGCGGAGACTATCCATTTGTCCTCGACGTCGTTGTATCTGTGCCATACGGCGATGACCTTTCCCGTGAATTCGTTCACAGGCTCGTCAACGCCCAGCAGGTATATGTCCTGCTCGGCACCGTCTCCGGCGAATACGCCGTCAACGTATCCGTAATTAACGGTATATACCATGCCCGGGAATCGCGGATGTGCGCTGCCCAGAGGCCGGTCTATCCTGCCGCTTACAGTTTTCCCGATCACACCGGAAAAGTCTGGCTCGACAAGCTCCTTTTCGGCGTCGGCTTCTATGAACCAATGCACACCGGAGCCGTTGTAGAGCTTTGTCTTCATTGTATAGATATGAGAGAGCCGGTTTACCCGGAACCCACGCATGAGCTCATCTATCAGGGCTTCATCAGCAAAAAAGTGCGGTATGCCGTCCTCGACGCCGCCCACGAATCGCCGGGTATTTTCGTCTATCCACGGAAAGTCCGACCCGGTGTAGACCCAGCCGCTCTTTGAACACAGATCGAAGTATATCTCACCGCCTGGACGCAGCACGCGCCTTATCTCCGACATGGCTTTTCTTATGCCCTCGGTATCTGTGTGCGACAGAACGTGGTACGAATATATACAGTCAAATGCATTGTCCGCAAATGGCAGTGAAGTCATATCACCTATTACCGCACGGAAATCCGCGCCGTTCTTCTTCTGCCACTCACGCAGATGCTTCACGCCGTATTCCGACAGATCGATAGCCGTAACTTTAAAGCCGTGTGCATCGAAGAATATGGAATGCCGTCCCAGCCCGCAGCCGAGATCGAGCAGTCTTTTCCTTCCCTCACCGCGCCATTTCGCGGCGTAGTAGTAGCTGTCCTCCGACGGTCTCAGCCATGTTTCCTGTTCGGCTGCCGCCCAGTCCCATTCTTTTGATTCAACCATTTCAGTATTCCTTATGTTTTAGTTTGCCTGATATAATCAAGTGCTTTTATGTATTCTTCCTCACTGTACAGAGTGTTCAGCGCTTCAAGCAGCCCCTTTGAGGAAATGCGCTCCGGCAGTTTCAGATGCCTGCACAGTTCGCGCCGGAGCTCCGAGCTGTTTTCGCCCCCCGAGAGCCCGTCATCGACAAGTCTTTGTCTGTCCGCCCACGGTGCGCGAATCTCACTGCCCGGTGTCACGCCGGCTTCGGCAAAGGCTTTCAGCAGCGTTTCGCGGTCTATACCCTCAACGCCCAGCTTACCCTCTTTCGAAGGCTTGTCCTTGCGGCGTTCCTTGCCGAAAACATCCGGAATATATGCGTTTATTATCTTCGCCGACCCGCCGAGACGGCTTTTCAGCATATTCCGTATCTGAAAGCCTGCGCCGTCGCTGTCGGTAAGTATTATCACGCCGGTCTCATGCGCGTACTTCCGGATAAGCGCCATTTTCTGCTTATTCCGATAGATCGCGAAACCGCCCGTAGTGATAATAATGCCGTCGATGAAGTTCGAGAGCTTTATTTTATCATACTTGCCCTCAACTATTACAGGCATCGCGAGCTTTATCTTTTCTTCCGAGCCGCTCATTGTGCAGCACCTTTCCGCAGACCGAATATCCTTACCACGCTTTCCTCGATGACTGTCTGTGGGTCAACGGGGCTGGATTTCAGTTTTATATCGGCTTCGGAGAGCACCTCAACGGATTTCCGCAGATATCCGAGATCGAGGTTTGCAGCCGCCGGGTATATCTTGTTGGCGAATACCCACGCTTTTCCGCCGAAGCAGCCGAACATCGGCGCCGCGGCTTGTCCGCTTATGCCGTCGGATTTTGCGAGCCGTGCGCAGTACATATCGAGAAATGCCGATGACAGGGCGCCCATGATGCTGACAGCTTCCTGCTGCTGCAAAAACAGCTCGTCTATGATACGGAACGCTTCGGCATGTCTGCCGCGGTTCACCGCATCCGCGAGTTCGAATATTCCCGCAGTGAGCTGCCTGGGAACAAGGGTCTCTATCTCGGCGCGGGTGATCTTTCCGCCCTTGCCGACATAGCTCATCAGCTTTGACATCTCGTCGCTGGCAGACATCATCTGACCGCCGGTACGCTCCGCTAAGAACAGCGCGTCGTCCGGGGATATGACTATACCTTCCTTCGCAGCCTTCTTCACGCAGAGCTCCGCGATTTTCGGAGGCTTCATCTGCTCGACTGCGCAGCGTATGCCATGCTTGTCCACAGCATCAAGGAACTTTTTAGTCTTTGCCTTCATGCCCTTTTCCTCTATATCGAGATCAGGGCTGTAAAACACGAGTATAGTAGTTTCCGGCACATCGGACACGATGTCAAGATAACGCTTTGCCGTGTCGGCATCGCATTTCTCAGGGTCAAAATCCTTGACCAGCACGGTCTTCCTGTCGGCAAATACCGGCAGGGCTTCCACAAAATCTGTAAGCATATCGGGATCGGGAACGTCACTCAACCGCTGAAGATTGAAGTCGTCGGCGTCCGCACCTACGGACTTTTCGACTATCCTGTCAGCGTACATTGAAATGAGCATTGGCTCTTTGCCGTATATGAAATACAGATTTCCTAACTTTCCCGCCTTGATGTCGGCGGAAAGTATGTCCTCTTTTATCTTCATTTATCGCGGTACACTCCCACTCGCTCTTTTCTCCGGGAGCTTTCCGGATACTGCCTTTTCCTTTTCCGGCATCTTTGTACTTTCCTTCCTCTATGAAGTCAGAGAAGCTTTCCCCCGAGTTTTTCTATCATCAGATATCCTACCTTGTAGACATCGCCGCAGCCGAATGTGATTACAAGATCGCCGCTTTCCGCGTTCTGCACCACATAGTCAGCGACTTCTTCAAATGTCGGGAACCACACTGCCCCCTCTATCTTCGCGGCAAGATCCTTCGAGTATATATTATAGGTATTCTTCTCACGGCTGCCCATTATTTCGGTCAGTACTACCCTGTCCGCGATTTTCAGAGCCTCAGCAAACTCATTCAGCAGCGTGGCCGTGCGGGAATAGGTGAAAGGCTGATGCACTGCCCAGACACGTCTGAAATCCATAGCTTTTGCGGTTTCGAGCAGCGACTTCACTTCTGTCGGGTGATGCGCGTAGTCGTCAACGAACGTGATGCCGTTCACCTCGGACAGCTTCTCGAAGCGCCGCACAGCCCCGTGAAACTCTGCAAGGCCTTTTACAGCCGATCCGAACCGGCAGCCGTTCTCAACAGCCGCCGCTATCGCTGCCACAGCATTCAGCACGTTATGGCTTCCGGGCACCTTTATAGCAGCGGTGCCGAGCTTTTCGTCACCGTGCCATACCTCGAACTCGGTGTTGAAATCACTTATTTTCCGTATATTCGCAGGATACCAGTCATTTCCGCTGTCCCAGCCGAATGTCACGAGCCGGGCTTTGGTAACGGCTGCACTCACGGCTTCGACAGTGTTGGCGTCGTCGCCGTTATATACTATCAGCTTCGTGGTCATGGAGCAGAACTTCGTGAATGAACGCTTCATATTCTCCATGGTCTTGAAATAATCGAGATGGTCGCAGTCAATATTCAGCACCACTGCCGTGTCGGGATATAGCTTCAGAAAAGTATCCACGAACTCACAGGCTTCGCAGACCATAGTGTCGCTGGTGCCGCACAGACCGCTGCCGCCGATCGCCTTGAGCTTGCCGCCGATAACAGCCGACAGATCGTTTCCGTCAGCAAGGAATATGTGCGTGAGCATCGAGGTCGTGGTGGTCTTGCCATGAGTTCCGCATACACATACCGCGTTGTCATACATACTTGTTATCAGTCCCAGCAGTACGGAGCGCTCAATAACCGGAACCCCGCTGGCCTTCGCCGCGATGAGCTCCGGGTTGTCTGCCATTATAGCCGCGGTGTGAACGATGAGATCGGCGCCTTCGATATTCTCGGCGCGCTGCCCCATGTACACGGGTATCCCCATGTTCCGGACGGCTTTCAGAGTCTCGGTCTCATTGTTGTCCGAGCCCGTCAGGTAGTAGCCCTGCTTATGCAGTATCTGCGCCAGCGGATACATTCCGCTGCCGCCGATGCCTATAAAATGTATGTGTTTCTTGCCCTTGAGAAAATTTTCCATTTCTGTCGCTTCGCTCGAGATGTCGCTTGCGCTTGAGTTGCCTCCGGCGGCCAGCCCTTTTAAAAAAGGGCTGGACCCTAAAACAAACCGCTCCGCCTTGCAGATCCGTTACGAACTACTCCTTTTGTATTATTTATGTAATGATTATTCACTGAACAGCTTTTCTTATTCCGTATATTTCACCCGATACCGGATAAAATATGATTGACAAGACCGGAAGGAAGGTATCATTATGAACATAAGCGATATTCGGATAAGAAAAGTAATGCCGGACGGACGGCTCAAAGCCGTGGTCTCCATGACTGTTGACAATGCCGTGGCTGTACACGATATAAAGATAGTACAGGGTGACGAAAGAGTATTCGTGGCAATGCCCAGCCGCCGCGACGAATCGGGTGTATTCCGCGATATTATCCACCCCATAAGCCCCGAAGCCCGCAGTGAGATAGAAGCCGCCGTGATATCGGCTTATGAGCGCTATCTGTCAGCCCAGACCCAGCAGCCGGGAAGCCTTTAACAGCGCGAGCTGCGTCTTTGCGTCCTCGATCTCGCCGTTCATCACCATTTCAACAGCTTTATCGAACGGCACAGTGAACGCTTCAAGGAATTCATCCTCGTCGAGTTTCTGCTTATCCTTGTGCAGGCCCTTGGCGAGATACATATGAATAACCTCGCTGTCATAGGCCGGAGTCGGATACAGGCAGCCGAGGTATGTGAATTCGTCGGCAGTGTTGCCGGTCTCCTCCCTCAGTTCACGCTTGCCGCATTCGAGGTGGCTCTCGCCCCATTCGAGCTTGCCCGCCGGTATCTCGGTAAGAACTTTCTGATGCGGGTATCTGAACTGCCGCACCATATAGACTTCGTTATTCTCCGTAAGCGCGACTATGCACACGCCGCCCGGGTGTCTGACCACGTCGCGGCCGGCTGTTTTTCCGTTTTCAAGCAGCGCCGTGTCGCTGTAAACGTCGATCACCGTACCCTTGAATTTCAGCTCGCTGTTTATCGTCTTTTCCGTAAGCTGCATTTTTCTTTTGTCCTTTCGGTATCTTTTAATAAATGACTGCCCCATACTTCCCTGCCGTGCGTTTGAGCTCGTCGGGATCTATGAGGCTGGTGCCGTCGATGAGGGCGCGTCCCTGGTAGAGCATCACGGCGAGCTTCATCGCTATCTCGTCGTCGCCGCTGAACATCACCGGCAGAGTCGCCATGTGAGCGTTGTCTGCAAAGTCGAGGGCATCGTCCGGCGAATTGACCTGTATCTTGAGCACGTCATAGCCGCCCTGCTCACAGACCGCAATAAGATCCTCCCCCATTCCGGCGTTGCATTCTATCGGGTCGGATATCTCGGTGGTGTCATGTTCGAGGAAGAAGGCCGAGCGCTCATTGGCAAGCATCAGCGAATCCTCGGTCTCCACAGAAACAGAGTCGTACTTCTTCGCGGAGACTATATTCTGAAATCTCGTATGACATTCGTCATTCAGACCCATGAACACATCGGTGCCCAGATTCAGCAGTTCAAGAAGCGTGCTGTCGTCTAAGGAGCCGCTCTTCGGACGCACCGCCAGCGGGATACGCGCGAAGGATCTCAGGCGCCTTACGCCGTCGGTGAGCGTTTCCGGATCGTCGGAGGATATCCCGAAGCACAGGACTCCGAGACTCTGCATGACAATAAGCGCTGCGTCGGCAGGAAGCTCCTGCTCGGTTTTAAGGTCTGCATCCACTTCGATCATCGTGTAAACCGGCTTCCCGAGCTTGCGGCATTCCAGCACCGCCGCCCTCAGGTCGGACATCATCGTCATGCCTTCCAGTATAAAGCACGCGCTGTCCTCCGGCAGTGCCTTTATCTTTTCTTTGTACGCTGCTTTCAGTTCCGTGAAGGACATATCTCCGTAGGGTATCGTCATTTCACCGACCGGGGTGACTGCTGCGAAATTATCCGTGTTCACTGCCACAGGTCGCCAATTGTCGTCTGTCATTTCTTTTCCTTTCAGCTAAGATGGTTTTCGTTGCGCAAAACGCTGTTCCGATTTATCATTGTCAGGCTTTATATCTGCTCCATGCCCGCCGGAGTTCCCGGTTACTGTCAGCGGAACGCAGCCGCTCACATCTTCTCGGGTGCTTCGACTTTCAGGAGATCCAACAGATTCCTGATCACGGTCCTGACCGCCGCGCAGAGTGCGAGGCGCGACATCATGACGGGCTCTTCCTCGCCCTTTATCTTGCAGCTGTCATAGAACTTATGGAAGAGCTGCGCCAGTTCGTAGGAATAGCGTGTTATCTTCGACGGATCATAGGCCTTCGCGGCCTCGTTTATGGTATCCGGCAGAGCGGCGAGCTGTCTTATAACGGCAAGCTCCGCCTCTTCGGTATATGTCAGTTTATCCGCTTTCACGTCCCCGAGGGTCACGCCGTCTTCTGCCAGTTTTCCGATAAGGCGGCAGATGCGCGCATGAGCGTACTGAACATAGAAAACGGGGTTCTTCGAGCTTTCCTCCACAGCGAGGTCAAGATCGAACTCAAGGTGTGTATCGGGATCACGGAGATTGAAGAAGAATCTCGCTGCGTCCATAGGTATCTCATCAAGCAGTGTCGCCAGCGTGATAGCCTTGCCGGAGCGCTTTGAGAGCTTGACGGTCTCGCCGTTTCTCACAAGGCGCACCATCTGCATTATCACGATATCCAGCTTATCCGCATCAACGCCGAGGGCAGTCATTGCGGCTTTCATTCTTGCGATGTAGCCGTGGTGATCGGCACCGAGAATGTCTATCGCCTTGTCGAAGCCTCGTGTCACCAGCTTATTGTAATGATATGCGATATCCGGCACGAAATATGTCGGGACGCCGTTCGCACGGACAAGCACTCTGTCCTGATCGTCACCGAAGTCGGTAGCCCTGAACCACAGCGCGCCGTCCTGCTCATAAGTGACGCCCTTTGCTTTCAGCATCTCCACGACTTCCGCCACCTTGCCGCTCTCATGTAGACTGCTCTCGCGGAACCATGTGTCGTATTTGATACGGTATTTCAGCAGATCGGTCTCAAGGCCTTTGATATTGATCGGCAGCGCGTAATCGACGAGGGCTTTTCTGCGCTCTTCTTCGGATACGTTCATATATTTGTCGCCGTAGATGTCCGCGAAGGCTTTCGCGTGGTCTATGATGTCCTGACCGTGATAGCTGTCTTCGGGCATCTCCTCAGTGCTGCCGAAGATCTGCTTGTAGCGTATGTCAAGGCTGAGCCCGAATTTATTTACCTGATTTCCCGCATCGTTGATGTAGAATTCGCGCTCGGTCTTATATCCTGCATAATCCAGCAGTGAAGCGAGGCAGTCGCCTATAGCGCCGCCGCGGGCGTTTCCTATGTGCATGGGGCCTGTGGGATTTGCGGAAACGAACTCTACCAGTACACGTTTCCCCTGTCCGAGTTCAGTCCTGCCATATCTTTCGCCCTGTGAGAGCACCGTTTCAACGGTCTCACCGAACCACAGGGGCTTCAGGAAGAAATTGATGAATCCGGGTCCGGCGACCTCGATACGCCCGAACAGCGTACCGTCGAGTATGGCGGCTTCTGCAATAAGACCTGCGATCTCACGCGGATTCCTGCGGAAGGTCTTTGCGGAAACGAGCGCCGCGTTGCACGAAAAATCGCCGTGGGAGCTGTCTGCAGGCTGCTCCACCGTAAACGGCGGCAGCGGCTCGGCCGGGAGCTTCCCTTCGGCGGTCAGCCTTCCGAGGGCATTCATAACTGTCTCTCTTACTTCGTTCCTTGCTTTTTCTGTCATGTTCATTTTACGGATTATCCTTTTCTGTATTTATTGTTGTTTTTTCAGATATCTGTTCTTTTGACAAGTATCTCCATTTCGTTTTCGGACAGGAAATCGGAGTTTATGTCTATGCTGTACTTGAACCAGAGCCTCCCGCCGCCCTCGCCGAGGGTGTTCTGTATGTCAAACGTGTTTATGCCCATTGTAAAATCGCCGTAAGGCGTGCCGTAGATGCTGTGGTGTTTGACGCTCTTCTCGATGTTGAATGAAGAAGCCGCAGGGCCGGTGCGCTCAATGAGAACCTTTTCGCCTTCGGTGCTTATCTTCACCGAGCAGCCCTCATAGCCTATGCCCTCCGCTTCGTCGTAGGCGATCACACAGCCTTCTTCACCGAAGCCGTATTTCCCCACTGTGAAGAACTCCACTTTATCTTCGCCGTCTTCAGTCCTTGCGATACTTGTTATATTCAGATCGACCGGTACCATATCCATAATCCGCGCCCTGACGGGTACGGCTCCTTTCAATTCATATATCTATATCCGTTGCAAGACTTATGAGCTTGTTTACGGTATCGGAGTAGGAATAGCCGCTCTCCTTCATAAGTATCGGAAGCACGCTTTCGGGAGTGTAACCGGGTATCGTTGCTATGCGGCGCAGCATCACGCGGTTATCCGCGAGCCTGAACGACATCTTGCAGCAGCCCTTGTAGTTGAGGCAGAGGAATGCTTTCTTTGCCGCCTGCTCAATGGAGCGGCGCTGGGTATAGGTGAGTTCGGGATCGACGATAAACTTCGCGGTATAGGCAACCGCGGGGTTGTCCGACGGGGTCTTAATGATCTCGCCCAACGCGGATATCTCCACATTGTACGAACTGCCCATTACCACACACTCTATCGTCCTGCCTTCAAGGTCTTCCTCGACAATGACGGTATGGTGATGTGAGAATGCTATCTTGGCGGCCTTCTTCATCTCCTCTGTGTTGGTGGCTATATTAGCGCCGATAGATGACGAGCAGCTCGTCGCGGAAACGAACACGGGATAACTTATCTCACGCTCGATCTCTTCTATCTTCGTATCCAGCAGGTCTATCTCACTGCGTTCAAGGAGAGCGTACTTCGGTACATCGAGTCCGACCGTCGAGAGCAAGACATGGGTGAGCGCCTTATCCATGCAGTAAACGGCAGTCTCCGGATTGCACTCAACGTATGGTATCTTCGACAGCTTCAGAAGACCCTGTATCCTGCCGTCTTCGCCGTACTTGCCGTGCAGCGCCGACATCACCGCATCAACGCGCTTGAATGCCGTCGTGCCGTCCGCCATTATCGTGATTATGCCCGCGTGCAGCGGATCCGGGCTGATTATCGCGGAGCAGCAGTCTCCGGATTCTTCCCATGTTCCGTCGGATATCTCCTCATAATCCCCGGGGAAATAGAGCCATCGACCTGCGCGTGTTATGCCTATCGGCGTCACGTCATACTTGTCGGGAGAGAGCCCTTTCAGCAGACAGTATGCCGATCTCAGGGAAAGTTTGTGATCCTTTGTCGCGCCGCCGAACAGCACCGCTATCCTTACCTTTGCCATTTTGTACTCCTTCCGGGCTTCCTGCCCGCGAATATACTATATCTATAATATTATATCACAAAAATCCCGCTATTTCAATAGCAATTTGAAATTTGTTCCGTTTTACGGTCACAAAAAGCGAAATTTTACCGTCCGCAAGTTACGATTTATGGTAAAAATGCATAAAATTCCGAAAAGGGTATTAACATAACATCAAAAAAGTGCTATAATATATTCTGTATAATTGTCTGTCCCCAAAAGAAAGGGTATTTTTATGAGCGAAAACAACAAGAAAATCAAATATGTGAAGATAGACGAAGAAGACGATATGCCCGAATCCGAGCCCATTCAGGACAAGTCGGCGAAGAAAAAGGAAGCCATAGAAAGCTACTACCGCCTTCACCACACTTCGGTCTGGCACAAGATCGGGGGCGTGATACGCTTCTTCGGCACCATACTGCTGAGCGTCATAATGATCGTGATCATCACAATGTGCATAGTCGCGGTGGCTCTTACTGTCTATATCATGCAGTTCGCGGAGAGCAGCTTCGACGTAGATCTGACAAACGTGGAGCTTTCGTATTCGAGTTTTGTCTACGCCAAGGACTCGAAAGGCGAGGACGTCCTGCTTAAACAGGTCAGCGGCGATGACAGCCGCATCTGGGTAGAGATCGAGGATATCCCGCAGCACACCATAGACGCTTTCACTGCCGTCGAGGATCAGCGTTTCTTCGAGCATAACGGCGTTGACTGGAAGCGTACCCTCAACGTTACCGTAAAAGCGATCTTCAGCAGCGGTACACAGGGCGGTTCTACCATAACCCAGCAGCTCGTCCGCAACATCACCCAGGATGACGAAGTCACAATGGGACGAAAGCTGCGCGAGATATTCCGTGCGCTGTCCCTTGAGAACAAGTACACAAAGTACGACATACTCGAGAGTTACCTGAACCGTATAGGATTCGGCGGCACTGCCAACGGCATCGGAACAGCGGCTTACTACTATTTCGGCAAGACCGTTGATCAGCTCACCATAGCCGAAAGCGCCATGCTGGCGGGCGTAGTCCGTTCGCCTCACAACTACAACCCCTACGTCAACCTCCACAACTCAAAGGTGCGTGAGGAATATGCTCTCCAGTGTATGTACGAACAGGGCTACATCAGCACCGACGAATACGAGGCGGCTCTGGCGGAGAAGATAAAGTTCCGCCGGCCGATAAAGGGCACATACTACGGCTACACCGATATGCGCTACAACGACTACTACGGCATAATCACCGAAGACAGCAAGAACGAGGGCGACCTCTACTACAAGAACGTGCCGTGGGAGGATGTGCTGGGCGAGGACTCCTCACTGGCCTATAAATGGAACGGCTCCTACACCGTTTCACAGGACTGGTACACCGACGCGGCCCTCGACCAGATAGTAACCGACCTCGCCGCGAAGCTGGGAATATCGTACAGCGACGCATTCGACGAATTCCGCAGCGGCGGCTATACCGCATACCTGAACGTGAACATGGATATGCAGAAACGCCTCGGAGAGCTGTTTGAAGACCCGTCCACCTGCCTTAAATCCTGGGATCCCAATCTCCCCGCGGACAGTAAGAATCTCATACAGGGCGCGTTCTGCATCATGGACTACCGCGGCAACGTACTCGCAGTCGCGGGCGGTATCGGCGAAAAACCCGGCGACAACTGCTTCAACCGTGCTTCACAGGCTGTCAGCGCCATAGGCTCGACTATCAAGCCCATTGACAACTACTCGGTGGCGATCGACCGCAATCTCATAACCTACTCTACCCTGCTGAAAGACAGCTCGGGACGTATGCGCGCGTCGAACTTCGGCACGGGCAAATTCGATGCCGACAGCGGCTACGACGAAGTGACCGACACCTACCGCTGGCCGCACAACTATCAGGAAGCGGGCTTCGGTACGGGCAACTACTACCCTGCGTGGTACGCCGTGCAGAAGTCGATGAACACCATAGCCGCCCGCGTTATGCAGAAGGTCGGGCTTGTCGAAGCGTTCAATCACCTCCAGAACAACCTCGGATTCTCGCATCTTGACAGCGTGAATGATATAGCTTATGCTCCGCTCGCTACGGGCGCGCTCACCAACGGCGCCACCCTGACGGAGCTCACCGCGGCTTATCAGGTAATGGGCAACGGCGGTATGTATTACAAACCCTATTACTACTCGCGTGTCTATGACAGCAAGGGCGTTGTGGTTCTCGAACAGGATACCACCGGCAAGCGCGCCATAGGCTCCGATTCCGCGTGGATAACCAACAGAATGATGCTCAAAGTCGTTCAGGACGACTACGGCACCGGTAAAAACGCCAAGCTCGGCGCCGTCGAAGTAGTCGGCAAGACCGGTACTGCCAACGATATGTCGAACCTGCTCTTCGCAGGTCTCACGCCGCAGTACGTCGCCTGCTACCGAATCGCTTACGACGACAACCACGAGATAAAGTCCGATGACGGCTGGCGCACCATGGCTCTTGTATGGCACGATGTAATGGTGAATTTCGTCGATACCGAGACCGAGCAGAAGTTCACTCCCGATCCGAGTACCGTAGAGCTCCCATACTGCACGGATACAGGACTTCTCGCTACCTCGAAATGCCCGAGCACGATGATCGGATATTACCGCAAAGAAAATATCCCGACATGGTGCGATTCGCGCCACGACGGTCTCTACTGGGCCGAGCATGACGAGACCTCGATACCGATCTACGAGTAAGGCCGCTCGCGCTCGAGTTGGTCGCTTCGCTCGAGACCGGGAGAAACCCTTTTGTGAACAAAAGGGTTTCCCCCGGACCCCCTTCACACGGCACGATGCCGTGGTAGGTTCGCCAAAAGCAGCGCACGACGCGCCGCAACCAAGCGAACCGAAAAAAACTTTCAAACACTTCGCTTTTTACCCGAAAGCTATCAGCACCTTTCTTAAAACAGCTTTGACCGCTTTGAATTATTCAAGGCGGTTTTTTGTTGATTATGCTATAAAAACAGAGCTTTGATTGTATATATTGCCGAATTTTCTTGAAACGCGGCAAATTGCGGCGCTTTGGATTGTTATAACTTACAGAGGACCCTCAGAAATGCGAAAGGAGGCGGGCAGATGAACGCCGATGAACTCGACCGCTGTATGCGCGCTTACTACAAATGCGTGTACGGTATGGCGCTGTGCCGCTGCAAAAGCCCCGCGGACGCCGATGATATCGCGCAGGACGTGTTCTTAAAGCTGTTCCTGTACGAAGGCACTTTCGACAGCGAGCCGCAGCTCAAAGCATGGCTCATGCGCTGTACGGTCAACCACAGCATAAATCTCGTCAAATCGGGCTGGCACAGACTTTCCCGCCCGCTCGACGATGCCGCTGAAATACCCGCGCCCGTGCTCGACGGAGAAAGCGGCACGCTCCTTCCGCTGATACTTAAACTCGGCAGAAACAACCGCACCGCGCTGTATCTCTACTACTACGAACGGTACACGGTCGAAGAGACCGCGCGGATAACGGGTGTGAGCGTCACCGCGGTACGCTCGCGACTCGCTCGCGGTCGGCAGCAGTTAAAGAAACTTATCGAGAGTGAAAGGAACAAAGAAAATGGACTTTGAGGAAATATTCAATAAAGCTTTTAAAAATATCACGGTAAAATATCCCTGTTCCGATCATGAAACGGCATTCAGAAATGTCACGGAAAGGGCTGAAAAAATGAAAAACAAGGTAAATAAAACGAGCCGCGCGCTCTATATCATAGGCGGCTTCGCGGCAGGCGCGGCGGTGATATGCGCGGGCGCCTTCGGACTGAAATTCCTCGCCGAGAACGGCGGGCTCAAGGGCCCCGATGTTTCGGGCGGCGCGGGGTATCATGAGGATGTGACCGGGCCCGCGGAAACAACGGCGGAAGCTGTGAACAAGGAAGTCACCGAAACGACCGCAGAGGAGACCGAGACTGTTACCGAGCCCGGTGGGGATATATTGGAAGCTGTCGGCGATGTGCTCGAGTTCAGCGATATGACCATAACTATCGAAAGCGTCGAGTTCGACGGACAGTTCATAAGAGCTGAGTTCAGCGAGGAATATCACGGCGACCCCGGCACTCAGCCCGATCATCGTATCTGGCTGAATAAGAACGACATTACAAGCACGAACGAATTTCCGTATGTTTACGATATTGAGGATGACACAGACCCTCATATCCACCGCACCGGCAGATATATCTTGATCGAGCCGGGTCAGACTGTGAAACTCAGTTTCGGCTACTCTTCCGGTATCGGCGATGACCCGGTCGAATATCTCGGAAATTATACTCTGACGGGCATAAATACCGACGGCCTATTCTATGTAGTAAAGGACGACAGCAAAGATACTTCCGTTACCGTTTCGCAGTTCGGAGCTATCATACAGTGTCCGCTGGACTACGCGAAAGAGGATAGCTTCTCCGTCAGCGTAAGATACCGCGACGGCTCGGAGACTAAACTCGCCGAGCGCGACACATACCCGCGCGCTGAACTTCCGGAAGGAATACTTTACAGAGACTTTTATTGGTTCTACAGCGACTTCGGGATAGGAACGACCTGCCTTATCTCGCTTGATGCGCGTCCGATAAATGTTGCGAACATCTCGGGCGTGATAATAAACGGCGAACAGATAGGCACCGACCCGGACGCCGAGCGCGAAACGAGCATCGGGATAAGTTTCAATAAATGGGTAATAAACGATATTTTCGAGTTCTCCTACTATATCGACGGCGAGCTGCAGGAGGATATGACCGAAACGCGCGATATGTCCGAGGAACATAACATTGTGTGGAACGTGAAGGGCAAGGGCGTACACAACTATGCTATCTATATAAAGAACACCGAAAACGGCGCTGTGGGAAAAATGCTCGATATGATCATCGACTTCTCGAAGGACCCGCCCGAGAAACAGATAAACAATGGAACCATGAACGCGAGGGTATTCCGTGAGATCATGAATATGAGCGAGGACGAGAACGTCCCCGAACCCATAATATCCGCCGGGTGAAAATATCGCCGAAAAATCTCTGCTCCCGTCATAATTTGGCGGGAGTAGAATTTTTATGCTCCGTGCGGTTGGAATTTGGTGAATTTGACGTATTGAAACAAGCCCCGAAAGATGTTATAATAGTAATACTTTCACTCTTTCAAGGAGAGCATATTTGAAAAAATCGATCACAGCAGACGAAGCAGCTACGAAGAGCAAAGTACGCAGCGTGCTTCTGAAAGCACATCTCAATGATATAGGACTGTACCTTTCGAGCTTCGGAAGATACATCATACTTATGATAGTCGGTCTCGCCAGACGTATGGGCAGAGGCATAGCGGAGCTTGGCCGTTTTGCGTGGAGCCGCTCCGGGAAGCTCACCTCCGCAGTGATGAAGAAGATCGGCTATTTTCTCGTGCTGCTGGTTTCTCCCGTCGTCGGCGTAGTCCACGCATTCAAAAGAGCACGCAAGGATATAGGCTCCAGCATGAAGAAAAAAGGGTTCGGCGCCGCAGTGAAAAGCTCGCTCATCCACTTCCGGAACTTCCTGTTCGGCAGCAACGGCATCGCAGTCACGGTGTTCAATATCGCGGCTCCGATAGTCTGCGTCGTATTCCTGTTCAACATCGTTTCCTATGCTTCAAACCTCAATTACTGCGTAAGACTCACGGTCAACGGCAAGACACTCGGCTACATCGAAAACGAGCAGGTCTACTATGACGCCGACGAGATCCTCAAAGAGCGTATCAATTATCTCGGAAGCGACGAAAATATCAGTCTCGAGCCTACCTTTGCGATAGAGCTTTCAGACGGCTCGGAACCGCTGACAAAATATCAGGTCGCGGACCTTATCCTCGAATACTCCGGTGTAAGCGTCGAATACGCTTACGGCTTCTTCCTCAACGGCGTGTTCCAGGGAGCGGTGCCCGACAACCAGCCGATACGCGATGCTTTGCAGAGCCTCATGGACAAATATCAGGCCGCACATCCGGGCGCCGAGATAACATTCCGCGACACTCTCGAATACGAGACTGCCGGTCTGTATCTCTCGGGAAGTATAATCGACACAAACTGGCTCGTTTCGCAGCTTACCAGCATCAAGGCGAACGCGGGCTACTACATAGCCACTGCCGAGGACACGGTCGACACGGTAGCAGAGAACACCGGACTCACAGTTCGCCAGCTCGACCTGTTCAATACGGGCTTCTCCGAGAACGGGCCGCATGAAGGACAGCGAATAAAGATAAGGGACGAGATACCGTTCCTGTCCGTCAATGTTTCCGTCGTCGAGGAATATGATGTCGAAGTAGCATACAGCACCGAATACTACTCTGACGACACCCTGTATTCCGGTGTAACGAGGATCACCACCGAAGGCGCGAACGGAGTCAACCACCTCACTGCCAACGTCACATACGTCAACAATATCGAAGTCAGCCGCCGCATCACCAGTGCCAAGGTCATCTCCGCACCTGTGACCGAGCGCATAGCCAACGGTACCAAGACTCCGCCGGAGCAGTATTCGGCCGCCGACGCAGGCTACGGCAAGTTCATCTGGCCTATGGAGGTCGGAAAGAGCCGCATAAGCGAATACACCGTCTGGGACGGCGGTTACCCCGGACATTACGGAATAGACATTACCGCATATTACGGCGCTCCGATCTACGCCGGCGCCAGCGGTACCGTAATACACTCCGGAAACAATTACGGATACGGTCTCTGTGTCATCATCGACCACGGCAACGGTCTGCAGACTCTTTACGGACACTGCAGCGCTCTCAGCGTGTCGGTAGGCGAACAGGTCATCCAGGGTCAGCTCATAGCCTACGAAGGCAGTACCGGCATCGTTACCGGACCGCATATGCATTTCGAGGTAAGAAGCGGCGCCGTAAAACTCAACCCGATAGACTATCTCGAACACGTTTATTGATATCAGGCCATTCCCCGCAGTCTTTTCTGCGGGGAACTTTCTTTCACTTTATTTTGAAAAAGTATTGACTTTTCGACTTTCGTGTGATAAACTATAAATGCAGTAATATAATCAACTGCAAAAGCACAGTTTGACAGGATAATGAAAGGAAAGGCATCATGAAAAAACGTCAGATCAATTACGATAACCGTGAATTCCTTTATAAAGCAATACTCCAGCTCAAAACAATAGAGGAATGCGAGGCTTTCTTCGAAGATCTCTGCACAGTCCAGGAACTCGCTTCGATCTCACAGCGCCTTGTGGTCGCCAAGTACCTCACCGAGGACAAGGTGTATGCGGACATCGTTGAGATAACCAGCGCCAGCACCGCTACGATAAGCCGTGTCAACCGGACTCTCCAGACCGGCAAGGACGGTTACAGCAAGGTATTCGAGCGCCTCAAGGAACAGGGCGATATGTAATGAGCTACGATGCTTTCGCAAAATACTATGACGTACTTACAGAGAATATAGACTATGATGAGCTTGCCGCGTATTACGACAAGCTCAATCTGCGGTATGGCGGAAAACGCGGCATACTGCTGGATCTCGCCTGCGGCACAGGCAGTAT
>JAEEJW010000027.1 GCA_016282095.1 Ruminiclostridium sp.
AAAAACCTCGATCTTCTGTATTCTATGGAATATTATAACATTTAAAGCAGGCCTCGTCAAGAACCGTTTTTCAGCCTGCCGCGCTTTTTTACACATAATTCACGGCGTTATCAGTATCATTCCTGCGTTTGCGGCGAAAGAGAGCATTATCCCGAAGAACTGCGCAGCTTACGCAGCACCGCCGAAAAAGGAGAAGATTGTATATAATACGTTTTTTGAATTTGTCTCTTGATTATAATATTTCATTGTGATATAATATAAAAAGAAGCAAAGACCGGAAAATGCCTGAATGATTGATTTCCGGATCGCCGCACTGATCTGCAAATGTCAATATACAGATCTCCGGAATGAAAAGCAAGGAAATAGCCCGCACATTCTCACAGATGCGGAAAAAACAACCGTAAGTTTTCTGAAAAGAGGATAATACATCATGACACTCGAATACAAAGTGAGCGCGGAACAGGCGCTGCAAAAGCTCAGAGAAGGCAATGAAAAATATTTGTCAGCAAAGACAGGCTGCGGTGATATTTCACCCGAAGCAAGAAAACAGACCTGCGAGAACGGACAGCGCCCTTACGCCGTTATCGTGACCTGCTCGGATTCGCGTGTGATACCCGAAAGCATTTTCAGCGCGGGTATCGGAGACCTTTTCATAATCCGTGTAGCAGGAAATGTTATCGACGATCATCAGCTCGGTTCTGTCGAATATGCTGCGGAACATCTCGGAATAAGGCTCGTAGTCGTACTCGGCCATGATCACTGCGGAGCCGTTGATGCCGCGATCAATCACGATCCCGAAGGCTACATCAGATTTATCACCGATGAGATAAAAACCGCCATAGGTGACGAGACTGACGATTACAAAGCGTGCTGGCTGAACGTCCGCCACAGCGTCAGGCTGATAGAACAGAGCTTTGAGATACACCGCGAGGAGGAGCATGGGCTGTGCGTTATCGGCGCGCTGTACAGGCTTGCGGACGGAAAAGTGGAATTTGAGATCTGACATTATGGAGAAAAGGTGAATTATGGACTACAGAAATTTCAACAACACGATATATATACGCATGGATCGCGGTGATGAGATAATCGGAACTATAATTGAGATATGCAGGAAGGAACATATCAGTTCCGCAATATTCAGCGGCATCGGCGGCTGCAAAAAAGCCGAAATACAGACATTCATTCCGGAGGCCGGGACTTTTGAAACACAGATGATAGAAGGTATGCTGGAGCTTGTCTCGCTCAACGGAAACATCGTAACCGATGAAAACGGCGGGTATTTCCACCACACTCACGCCATGTTCTCATACAAGGCCGGAAACGAGCATCACACCGCCGCCGGTCACATTAAGTCCATAACCGTACTGTATACGGCAGAGATAGAGCTGAGGCCAGTCATCGGCGGCTCGATAAAACGGAAATATGATCCCGAAACCGGAACGGGTTTCTGGGATTTCTGATCCGGATTGCTTATAATATAATGTAAAAGCGGTCAGTTGTTAGCCTGACCGCTTTTTGTTATATCTCGCCTGTCGTCCCGATGAAATATCCGAACCTTTACAGCAGCGGTTGACTATAACAACGGGACTCCCTTTACGCAGCCGGAATGACCGGCACGATCACCGCCGTATGACAGACGTAACAGATCAGAAGGCTTCCTTTGACCTCAATGTTTCGACATCGATCATTTTCAGCTTGTACGACTGAAGTATCATCTCAAAATGTGTTGAAGCAACTTTGCCGCCTGTAATAATAGCGAAACGATCTCCTGCTTATACACGGGTATGAAACGCACAGCCGCCTGCGGGAAGATGAACCTGAAGAACGCCTGATTTTCGTTGTAGCCGAGAGCAAGCGCCGCCTCGCGCTGTCCGCTGTCGATGCTTTCTATACCCGAGCGCATTATCTCGGAGGCATACGCGCCGAAGTTGAGCGCAAAGCCGATAACAGCCACCCACACGGCTTCAAGCCCGGACTTGCCGAGAATGACATAATAAAGTATCATCAGCAATACGACCATAGGACGGAGCGCGATCATCTCTTTAGCGAGGGTGAGTCCGTCCATCACAGGCATATTCACATCGAGAAATGCAACATCGAACTCCCTTTCACGGAACAGCTCAAGCGCGGTATCCGCTTTGGTCGCGGTGCTGATCTCTGCTGTCGGGACTATCTCCTTCAGCGAGAGTTCAAGGTCGCGGATCGCGTTATCTTCGTCGTCAACTATTATTATTCTCATTGTCTGTGTCCTTTTTTCACGCATTTATCGGGAGCCTTATACTCGCCGGCGTACCTTAGCACGGTCCACTATCCGTATCGGGTATGCCTGTGCGGGATATGGTTTCTTCCGTTAAATTATCTCCGTTTATGCGGCTTATATGGATTATACCATATTTTCTGGGGGTTTGCAACCGTGAGGAAGATTTTTCCGCACATGACAGCGAACACGAAGAATACTCCTATATGTATTGAAAAAACAACAGACTTGTGATATAATGTTTCCATAATAAGATAACAGGAAAGGAAAAAGCTATGAAAAAGTTAAAGAGTGCAGCAGTATTAATCACAGCGACGTTACTTTTATGCGGCTGTACCCACAGCAGCACGCCCGCCGGAAGCGTATCAGCAGAGGAAAGTGCCGGAACGGCTGCATCAGAGACTGCGGAAAGCTCAACGACAACGGCTGCTCCCGGAACGACTGCATCAGCGGCTTCGGAAAGCTCCGCAACAACGACTGCCCCCGAAACGACATCGGAAACGACCGTAAGCAAAACAACGGTTACAACAGCTGAAACGGCTGCAGAAATCGAGGATGCTCCGGATCTGTTCATACTTGAAGGCGAAAGCTGGGCAATGAAAAATGTTCCGGACTCGCTTATGGAAATGAAAGCGGCGGGAGATAATACGGCGTTCATACTCCATGTGGATTTTTCACACCTCGAAAGCAGCAAGGTGGAGTTTTACTCTCTCGACGCTAATTACATGATTCTGGGCATATATACGGTCAATCTCAGCGATGCGGCGGATCCGGAGCTGGACACGCTCCCGTCCGGACCCGGTCAGGATATAGTTGCCGTGCCTGTAAAGCTCATTGACATTATCGGCAATGATGACCTCGATATTTCCACGATATCAAAGTTTTATTTTACCTGCAATGCCGAAGCGATAAAGAAAATAACGATCGGAGAGTACAATGCCCCGCAGAAAGAGGAGACAGAAACAGCGTACAGCGATACGATGATCGCGGATATGTCGGACCGGTACTATCAGTATTTCACAGGGCATACGCCTGCTTACCCGGACTGCGAGCATTTTTATACCGAAGATACGGTCACGTCGGTTTATAACGTGTCAGACTCCGAAAATGAGGGAAGAACCGTTACAACTATCTACACAATAGATAAGAAGACCGCAGAAGGGCATGATCAGAACGGCAACCCCGTCGATCTCACAAAGTTTAAGGACGGTACGCCCTCCGACCCCGATGAGCCGGAGACATACGAGACCGGTTCCTTCGCTTATCAGCGCCGCCTTATGAAGTTTGAGGACGCACTTTTCGGCGTTCGGTACATGGGCGCCGACGACCCGATGACAGTTCTTGAAGAAGAACCCGAGCATCTTGCCGAAATCCTTAACAATACGGGAACGGGCGAAGCGCTCGGATTGTATATCGGATATCCGGAAGAGAATGTCGTTCAGACCCGGAACGGCAAATGGCTCTATTTTATCATTCCGAGAAGCAGCGACTGTAAAGTCGAGGTAAAAACGGAAGGCGATGACGGAGAAACGATCTACAGCGGCGACGGAGCACCTATCATCCTGAAATGCGGCGGATATTACCCCGATTCGTCGGATTGTACGGTATATATCACCGACCCCGACGGAAATACGATCTCGTGGCGCCCGAGACTTATAGGCGATCCCGACCCTGTACCCGAGGACGAGTACGGTCACATCGACAGACACCAGGCCGACGGGCTTATTCATGATTTTTCGGATTATAACTATATGCAAGCTATGGGCTGATAACTGTGCCATGAAAGAGCATGATCTGCCGTTATCTTACGCTTCCATTGACCGGGGTGGTGCGGATATAACAGTGTTCGGTGCGGCACGCTGATTCCGGGCGAAGGATACGGCACATCACCCGATATGATACGAGCGGTGTTGTCTCCGGAAGAAATACAGCGGAGATTTGCGATCTGCTGTAATCAAAACCGGCTCTTTTGGCGATATTTCAGAGTCTATCTGTCAATTAAGCTACATATCATATCAGTCGTGTTTTATAAGCGACATTTCGGCGTGTATCTGACTATTGATTTATACCGGAAAACGTGTTATTATGTAATTACAGAAAGGGAAACAAAAATCCCGGAAATCAGAATCAAAAATCAATAATCAGGAGGACACCACAATGAAAAACACAAAGATAACAAAGAAGATCGCAGCAATATTCGCAGCAGCAACAATGATAGTAACAGCAAGCGTTTGTGCCTCTGCAGAGACCGGACCGCTGAACGCGACAGGACCGCTGAGCGTGACAGGACCGCTGAACGCGACTGGACCACTGAACGAGACAGGTACTTTCGGAGTTCGCGTGTGAAAACCAACACCGCACAATATAGAATTAATAATAGCTGCTTGTTTTCGGAACAAGCAGCTATTTTTCGGTGATACAGAGTTTGCGGGCGTTTGTCAGCCTCTGCTCCGCCGATCTTATGACGAAGCGTTCAGTCTTCTTTGCAGGCTTTTTCTTTTCCTCCAGCTTATATAGCAGTATATGTCATTTACAAGAAATGCGCAGAAACATACCAAAACAGATAAATAGCGGCTGTCCTCTGTGCAGGCAAGTCCCCATAATACTATCAGAACGAGGTCATTTGCGGCGTATGCAAGAGCAAACAATGATATTCTTCTGTAAGTCAATAAAACTGCGATAAAGCTTGTTGTTACCGAAAGCGTGCTCGGTATCAGATTTGCGGTATTGAATGCTTTCAGGATAAAGTAGAACAGCACCGTTACCGCACCGGAGACAAGCAATATCACAGCAATCTCCGCCCTGCTCCTTATCTGCCCTACTCTGACTTCGCTCCTGCTGCCGTTATAAGGATTCCTCAGCCATGCCGCAAGAGCAAATACCGACATTGGCATTGTCATTCCCAGATAGGTTATCATTTCACCGTAATATGAGAAAGTGAATGAGATATAACCGTACAAACCGCTGAAAACGATCATCAGCAGCGGACCGGCCGGATTGCCTTTTGCGCTGAACAATATCGAGGTAACACCTATAAGGGAGGCAGCGAGCGATAATATGCCGGAACCTCCGAAAATGAAGAAAGCAAAGATAATACAAGACGATGATACGCTCCATAATATGAGTTCCGTTTTAGTGAAATAACTTTCAGCAGCAGGATTTTTCATTTAATTTTCCTTTTCAAAAAACAAAGCATCCGCAGACACATCTTCAAAGACCTAACGATGTGCGAACGAATGCTTACGCATACACTACCCGGTGGCAGTCAAACTATTTGATTTTATAAGTATAGCACAATGATTGTGATCTTTCAATACATAATCCACTCACAAGAGAATGTGCGCTTTACAATTATTTTGAGTTTTCCTCATCGTGGTGTCTGATCTGGGCACGTTTTATCTTACCGCCGAGAGTTTTCGGAAGCTCGTCAACGTATTCGATGACACGAGGGTATTTATAGGGGGCAGTTTCGCGCTTAACGTGATCCTGCAATTCCTTTGTAAGCTCGGGTGAAGGCGAGTAGCCCTTTGCGAGAACTACGGTAGCCTTTACGACCTGACCTCTTATAGGATCAGGCGCGCCGGTTATGGCAGATTCAACTACCGCCGGGTGGGTGAGCAGAGCGCTCTCGACCTCGAACGGTCCGATACGGTATCCGGAGCATTTGATAACGTCGTCGTTCCTGCCTACGAACCAGTAATATCCATGAGAATCGCGCCACGCAACGTCGCCGGTATCATAGTTGGCACCGCCGAGCACAGCCTTGGTCAGCTCAGGATTCTTGTAGTATCCGCAGAAAAGTCCGGTGGGATGATGCTTGTCTATATCGCAGGCCATGATGCTTCCTTCTTCACCGTCTTCGGTCTCAGTGCCGTCCGGACGGAGAAGGTGGATATTATAAAGCGGAGAAGGCTTTCCGGTCGAACCCGGCTTGGGATCTATCCAGGGGAAGTTGGCAATAAGTACGGTACCCTCCGTCTGACCGAAACCTTCGCGCATTTTTTTGCCGGTCAGCGCATAGATACGGTTGAATACCTCAGGGTTAAGCGGTTCACCGGCGTTGCAGAAATTCTCGATAGTTGAGAGATCGTACTGAGTCATATCCTCCTGCAGCATGAAGCGGTACATAGTCGGCGGAGCGCAGAAGGTAGTGAGCTTGTACTTGCTTATGACCGAGAGCATATCCTTTGCATCGAAGCGTCCCGTAAAGTCGTAAACGAACTGTACTGCGCCGCAGATCCACTGGCCGTAGATCTTGCCCCAGCCGAATTTAGCCCAGCCCGAATCCGAAATAGACATATGCAGCTTGTTTTCCTGCACCTGATGCCAGTACTTTGCGGTAACAATATGACCGAGGGGGTATGAAAAGTTATGACACACCATTTTCGGCATTCCCGTAGAGCCGGAAGTGAAGTATATGAGCATGATATCGGATACTTTTGTAGCCTGATCGTCAGTGGGACGCTCGAAAGTATCGGGATATCCGGCTATCTTGTCCTCGAAGAAATCCCAGCCGTCACGGGGTTCGGCAACGGCTATCTTCTTGCGGAGAGTTTTTATCTCGGGAGCGGCAGTGTCTATCTGGGTACGGATATAATCGTCATCACAGGCGATTATCGCAGATATTCCTGCCATATTTCCGCGGTAGGCAATATCATGGGCAGTAAAAAGAAGATTACCCGGGATAAGGATAATTCCGAGCTTATGCAGAGCCGTGGCTATTACCCAGTACTCCCAGCGGCGTCGAAGAATAAGAAGAACAACATCGCCCTTTTTAAGTCCGAGGCTGCGGAAATAGTGACAGGTCTGGTTTGAGAGCCTGGATATATCGGTGAAAGTGAAAGTACGCTCCTGCTTGTCGTGACTGAGCCAGAGCATAGCTTTTTTATCGGGTTCCTGCTTCGCCCATTCGTCAACGATGTCCCAGCCGAAATTGAAATCTTCAGGTACGTTTACACGGTAGTTTTCTACGAAATCCTCGTAAGAATCGAATTCTATACGGGGAAGATAGCGGTCTAAAAGCATTTTAACTAATTTCTCCTTTATCAGATTAGTTCAGCGGATCATTCGGCGATCACAGTAAGGAATCTTGCCTTGGTATCGCCATGGCAGCGCTGGCCATGAGGATATGTGGGGTTGAAGTAGATTGAATCCCCCTCACCCAGAAGAATTACCTTGTCCTCGAAAACAACATCAATGCTGCCCTTGAGAACGAGATTGAATTCCTGACCGGCATGAGTAACGAGCTCAGCAGGCTCATCGGAAGGTTCAAGCGTAACAAGGAGGGGCTGCATGATCTTGTCCGCGTAGCGGAATGCCAGATCCCTGAAACGATATCCGGGAATACGGCTGACTGTTTTCCCCTGACCGCGCCGCACGACCTGATAAGTATCTATACGGCCTGGCTCCCCGGTAATAATTTCGTTGAAATCGACTCCGAACTTGTTAGCGATCTCATAGATGACGCTTATCGGAAAATCCCCGTTCTGCTCATAGCCGGCATATAGTTCGGCGTCAATGCCGAGTTCATCCGCAAGCTTTTCCTGAGTGTAATCACACACTTCGCGCAATTCACGGATACGAGCAGCAATTTCTTTGATGCTTTCCATAATTCAACCTCCAGTAAAGTTATGATATAGATGTCTTTATATAATATAGGCAGCAGGCGATCCTGCATATTTACTCATGCAAGCAATAATACTATTATAGCACCACCCGGCTAAAATGTCAATGATATTCTTCGCAAATGAAAATCATAGCATATTCATGTATAATATTACAGACTTACTGCATGGGGAGCACACAAAAAGAACCGGGACACTGCCCGGTTCTTCTGTTTATTTATGCGTTTTGCACCGCCGTTACCTTGACCTGACCTGTTGTTGTTCTTACAAGTCTGAATCCTGCATTTTCGAGATCTACATCAAACTTGTCGCCCTTGAACGATGAAAAGATCACCGTATTGTTTTTGAGTGCTTTTCCGTCGGTGCTGACAATGAGAACGGTTATCTTGCCTGATTCAGCAGCCTGTGAGACGCTGACCTTGTGCTGCCTGCCCGCAGCAAGATTCAGTTTCTGCGCACCGTCAGCCTTTATGGTATTGACTGACAGAGTATCAACGATACCCGTTATGCCGCCGAATGTGAGATTGTCGGCAGTGATCTTCACTTGCACTGCGTCGCTGAATGTAACATTTGTAAGCGTTATGTCACTGTTTGCGCCCGTTATTGCAGTTATCATCCCGAAAGCAACATCCGATGCTGTGAAAGCGAAGGACTTGGCCGTTGTGATCGTGTACTTCGCAGATACACCCCTGCTCTTCGCGTCAAGAGCGATACCCCTGAACGCTGTCGCGCCCGTAAGCGTGATTTTTCCTGTGAAACTGAGGGTATTTCTGTTCCCGGATGTGAGTGTGATGCTGTTGTACGTTCCCTTCTTCGGGAATTTCAGCGCCGTACCGGCATCATAATCGTTAAGCATCACTACTTCGTAATCCGTATCCTGCATATTCCTTGCCTCGATAGCCGAAACGATATCCGCAAATGAAACAAATTCCTGGCCGTTCAGCGTGAAGTTTACAGCCTTGCAGTAAACCTTCGACGCAGTCCCGGTAAGAGCATAGCCTGCGCTGCCGCCTCTGATGCCTGTCACATCAAATACGCTGAGATCGCACTTCGCTGCTCTCAGTATCTGAACGTCTTCAGCTATCGGAGCAGCGGAGACAAGCCTGATGTTTCCGCTTGCCGCAGCGGTTATCACTATTGGTTTGAAGCCGTCGGTAAGCGTGATCTGACCGCCGTTTGCCCTGAGCTCTTTCTTTATCGTTATGGTTGCGGGAGTGAACTTTCTTGCTGTAGGATCATCACCTGTTATGAGATTTCCGTCTGTTCCGAGATCAAGAGTATTTGTCGAGAACGTCTTCTCGATCAGCATATCATCGGAAAGCGTGACCGTATCAAAGCCGCTGAGCTGATTCACAACGGGGCATCCCGAAATTGTGAGAGCGTTCTTTGAGCCGCCCTTGATTACCAGCGCAGCAGTATCCGGAACGATTACATCACTGATCGCTGCATCCGCCTTTGAGCTGCTTATCGTCAGCGATTTGCCGTCAAATCTCACATTTTCCACTTCGGTTGCGTAATTGCCGTTGCTTATCGTAAGTGCCGCAGCCCTTCCCTGCTTATCACGGGCGACGATATCAATGTTCCTGAGCGCGAAAGCATATTTCGGCGCAAGACTTGATGTACCCGTGAGCTTCAGGGTGCTGCCGCCGCCGTTTATGGTAAGTCCCGCAGCCTTTGCAGGAAGCGTGAACTTTTCAGATGCCATGTCGGTGTTCAGCGTGAGCGTGTAACTCTTGTAAGCCTGTTTCGGGTTTGACTTGTCTGCTGCTGCCGAGTCTTCCGCTATCTTCTCAAACGCCTTATCAAAAGACGAGAAATTGATGTCGGCCGTGCCGTCATTCAATGTCAGCGCATCCAGCCATTCCGCACGGACATCTTTCTTGTACTGTACAGCGCTGAGTACGTTCGCACCGTCTGTATTCGTGAATCTGATCTTATTCTCAATTTCCGGGAGGCTGTTTGTTTTTGAAAGCTGGAGTATAGTCTGTCCCGAAATATCCGCCGGCTGATCTTCCTTGTCATTCACCGTGATCGTAACATCAACAGGTGTTCCTATCGTCAGCTTCGGAAGAAGGACTGAAACAGCGGCTCCGCTTATCTTCTCATACTGATTGAGGATAATGTCCGCCTTTTCCGCTTCCGTGATCGTGACCGCAGATGCGTCATATACATCCAGCGTTCCTTTGCCGTCAAGCTTTGCGGGCGTCAGTTTACCCTTATTAAGCTCAACTACCGTGCCGCCGGCTATCGTGAGGTTCGCTGTTGCGAAGGAAGCCAGCCTGATCGTGGGTTCCGTATAGCTGTCAAGTATGAACGTCGATGTCTTTGCACCAGTAAGCGCAAGCGCGCTCTGCGTTTCAATGCCGTAGATCGTCACCGTTCTGTCTGCGTCAGCAGAGACGGTTATCGCCGCTCCCGCTTTTGCCGGCTCAATCGCGCACCAGAGTACAAGATCGGAGTTTGCGGTTATTTTCGGGGTGTTCATTGTGAACGGACCGCCGGTTATCGCGAATTTAACATCCGATTTCGGGAACGTTACTGCCAGCTTCTCGCCGTGACCTTCCGAGACTACAAGATTGTAGGATTCATCGGCATTCTTGCTCTTTATAAGCTTTCCTATCGCGGTGAGAGCATCGCTGATCGTCTTATAATCGCAGCCCGCCGCGCCTATCGTGATCTCTGTGCCTTCGATATCCGGATCATCGGACTGCACTTCAAGTCCGTCCTTCGTACAGTCATCCGCCATTGTCTTCCCGTTGTAAGCGGTGATACCGCCTTTAACAGTGACGCTGTAATTCTTGTTGTTGCTGAATTTATCGTTACCGGTAAGTTCAAGCCTTACAGTTCTTGCATACTGCTTTGTTTCGTCGAGCGGATCGCTTTCTGCGTCAAGAGCAGTTACACTGCACGGAATTACCGTGTTGCCCTGCTTTATGGTGAAGATATCATCGGTTATCTCATCCGCGTTCATGTAGAGCGAAAATTCCAGTTCGGCATAACGCGGATACAGTGTTATCTCCTTCACTGTCGGTGCTGCCGTGGAAACAAGCGGTATGTTGATACCGAGCTGTACCGGCATTACCGGCAGCCAGCCCGCTGTCGAACCGTCATCAAGATTTGCCGCCGGGTTGTCGGCGCTTGTATTGTCCGCAAGTCCGGAGCCGTCCGGCGCGGTAACTCTTACCTGCCATTCGCCCTCGGGAACGAACCACTGGTACCAGCCGGAGCCGTTGGTCTCCTGCGGATTGATCTGGCCGTATTCCTCCGCGTTCCACTGCGAAACTTCGCCTGTTCCGAGGTCGCGCTCGTACAGTACAGCCGTAGCGCCCTCAACGGGGTTGCTGAGAACTGCCTCGTAGATGATGCCCTCGGGGTCGTGAGTAGCTCTCGCGGAGCCGCCCGAGCCTCTGCCCGTTATGCCGTTTTTGCCGTTGCCGCCCGCTTCGGGAGGTATTCTTGTTTTTGTCTTCTTTGCGAGAGCCTGAGTTTTCAGATAAAGCTCGATAGCCCTCTTTTCGGCCTCGCTGAGCTTGCCGGAGGCGTACACCTCGAGAAGCAGGCTGCACGCTTCCTTTAAGTCTGTGGGGATAGATATACCCGTCTTGTCTTCGATAGCTTCCTTTGCTTCGTCTATCGCCTTTTGTTTCAGGTCGTCCTTGATCTTATCCTTGAAGCCCTTTTCAAGGAAGTCGGTAACGCCCTCCTTGACTTCGCTCAATGATTCGGCGACAATGTTGATGTTCTCCATCATGATCTTCATCGCCGATGCGAAGTCGGCTGTCTCGGTAGCCTTGCAGATAGCGTCGATATCGTTCTTGATGTCCTTTGCAAGGTCCAGGTCATCGCCGCTGAGCTTTCCGCTGTCGAGGATACCGTCAACCGCCGTCTGTGCGCCGATCTCCGCCTTTGTCTGCTGTCTGTGATCCCACTGATAACCGACATCAAGCCCAGCACGAATACCTGCCAGAGTCTTGGAGTATTGCGTACCCGTGCCGACCACATTTTTATGGATAGCATTTAAAATATTTGAGCAGTTCCCCAGATTCTGTATACCCTTCTTGCTCATTGTGGGGAAGTGCTTGTCGCCGCTGCCGAGCTTATCCAATACCTCGCCCGCGTTGTATCGGTTATTATTCGCCAATCTGATCGGAGTCGCGATACTATCCGCGACCTCGCCGCAGTCTATACCCTGTATGTAGGAATAACCCTCGTCGCCTTCCACGCCTTCCCGCGGGAGGACTGCCGCGTACTGCACGCATATAAGGTGGTGGGTATTCGGGTCGATCTCCTCGGTAGTAGTCGCGCGTATGGTCCTGCCGCCGGGGCCTACCGTTTCGGCGTATGGCATAAACGTCTCATCGGTCCAGATGATCTGACCGTTGGGCCATACCACCTTGTTCGATATATGCTTCGGCTCCCACACGCTTGCGGGGATATCGGCATAAACGCCCTCGTAGATGCCGAAGTGCGCCATGAGCTCCTTCATGGACTCCTCGGAGCCGTCGAAGGTCGAATAATCGAAGTTCGAGCCCTCGAGCATATCGTCGAACTGCTTCATACCGTCGAGGAAGAGGTCGAGCACTTCCTGTCTGTCCTGGATATACTGCTCCTGCTCGTCAAGGTATGTATCGACCAGCTTGTCGTATTCCTGCTGATAATACTGTATAACGGTCATTTCCTCGCCCGTCTTTGGGTCGTTTATCTTCACGTTCCCGTAAGCCTCGAGGAAAGCGTCCTCATCGCCGATGTAATCGCCTTTTATCGTAATATCGGCTTTGGACTTGACAGACACGCTCCAGTTCGTGAACAGGAGCTTTTCGCCCGAAACGGAGCCGACGAACTTGTTCGTATTGCCGTCGCGGATAAGCTCGGCGATATATTCCTCGCCGCCCTGACCTATGACGGTGATGTACATACTGCCTACGTTGTCACCGTCCATAGCCTTTGCGGTAAATTCGTAGGTGAATACATTGCCCTGATCGTTCAGAGAGTAGTAATACTTTCTAATACCGCCTGCTATGCCATAGTTGCCGGTGCAGCTAAAAAGATTGAGAGCACTACCGGAGAACGGATCTTTTTCATTATCACTTATAATCTTGACATCGACGCTTCTCAGAACTGCGGGCATAAAGAGTTCATCAGACACGGCAGTTATTTTCGTTGTCTTTGAACGTGTTTCGACACCGTCCTTTGTGGTTATCACATAAAGCTCATGCTCTCCCGCCGCAGTCCATGCGGGGTCTTTTTCTCTGAATTTGCTGATAGGTGTATTGGTATAACTGTTTTTTCCGACATAGTTATCATTTATAGTAAAGTAAAACCATGCCATACCTCCGTTTGTATTAGAATCACCTATCTTCACACCGTCCATATACAGAGTCGCTGTGCCGCCTGTTGATACGGGTATCCAAACGTTATTTGTGTATGTTTTGCCTTTCGGCGATATCATAAGATAGTCGGAATTGATGTTAAGCTCGCCGCCAGCCGCTGAAACGGAAAGCGTCATATTGCCGAAGGACTGACTGTTGACTTCCTTGCCGTTTGCGTCTAAACGTGCGCCCTTTGCGGTTATGTTAAACTCTCCGCCGTAAGCAGCCTGTACATAGAACCATATCTCGCCCTTGGTCTGTTCGGTATAGAGAGTAAAGCCCTTTATTGCCTGCAAATGCGTTTTGTTAGCCTGATTTATCTTTACGGTGCTGTCTGTGAGCTTGCTGTCGCAGTAAAGGCTTATATACTTATCCTTCTGCACCGCACCAAAAGCGCGGGCTTCATAGCGCGGAACCACAGGAGTTGAATCCGTACCTACAGCTCCGTTGCCCGTTGTTACGGTTATAGCGTACTGTGCGCCGGGGTTAGCCTTTGCCATAGTGGGGTCAACCTCATAAGCGACCTTAATGAGCGTCCATTCCTCGGCGGTGGTATTGACGGTGTCCTCGCCGAACTTTGAATTTTCGGTGAATGCCGGGTGGCTGCCGACTTCGGGAGAAGCGCCGAAGTTTATTGTCGTGCAGACGCCGTTCTGAACAATTACGCCGGTCTTTTTGATGTATTCGCTGTCCTCAAGGACTTCAAAGCCCTCAAGTGTCGCGGGGAGGCTGAACCAGTCGTTCGCCTTTAGGTTGACTACCGTGTATGTTCCGGGGGGAACGGAGTTCACCCAGCCGTAGTAGGAATCATTTGTAGAAGCAACAAGCTCGCCGTTCGTGTCATACGCGCCGACAAGGTGTCTTGTGCCTCTGCCGTCTTCGGAAGTGAAGTAGATATTGCCGTAGTCCTTGTATGAAAGGTCGAATTGCTGTTCTTCCCTTTCGATATCCGTGTGGTAATAATCCTTCAGTACCTTTACGCTGTCGCTTGTCTGAGCGACTTCGCCCGCGATCTCCTCTACCGTGTAGGACAGGGTAAGCGTGTCGCCCATGCCGAAGTAAGCCGATACATCACCGATAAATTCGACTTTGTCAGGCGAAACGTTGTAAAGCTCCGCCGGAATGACGGTATCGCCTTTTTTCAGCGTGAAGACCATATCGTTGAATATACCCTCATAGCTGCTCCAGCTGCCGCGGCTCAGATAGCCGCTTCTGCTGCCCGTGTCGCTGCTCCAGTCGGGGTATATATGATGTATCGTCAGCGGGATATACGTCGGCAGATCTTCGGCACTCATAGCGAAGCCAAGCGCATTGCCAAGGTCGGCAGCCGCTATGGTCTTGTAGTATGTACGGAAGTTGCCGGTATCATCGCTTATCTTCAGTGTGGTCTGGAAGCTGTATACCTGCGCGGTGAAGCTGTTTCCGCTTACCTCAAATCCGATGCTGCTCCACTGAGAGCCGTAGGAATAATAGTTCTTCGCGTTGAGATAGCCGTCATACGGGTTCTGGGTCACCGTGAACGTGAGATTGTTCATTCCCACGACAGCGCCGTTTGTTACCGTACCGGAAAGCGTCACCGCTGTGACCGCATCAAGCACCGCGTCAATGGTCTGGGCTTCTTCGGTCACGGTTACCTTTGTGGCCGTTCTGTCAAACGGTATGCCTTTGAAGCGCAGCCAGTTGTATATGGTCCTGCCCTGCTTATAGCTGTAATAGTCGCGCGGCGTTATCTCGTACCAGAATACCTCACCGATCTTCGACTGCAGGTTAACCAGTGTTGAGCCTGTCTGAATGAACTTGTAGCTGCCGTCGGCGTTTTCCTGATACCATGATACGGTATAGTCGTCGGCAGTGAGGTCAACGTTCCCGGCATCCTTACCGGTAACATTGAGCGAGATGATATTCTTGGCGTTAAGAGCCGCATTCTGTGTCTTATTGCCAAAGCCGATATCCACCATGATCTTTTCCGCGTCGGGATATTTATCCCTATTCGCGTCTTTCATGATTATATCGCAGTATATGGTGCTTCCCGCCGCTACCTTCGGGGAGGTCGCGCCGATGCCTATCTGATAGTAGCTGTCGTAGCCGCCGCCGCCCGCAGCCATTCTGAGAGTGTCGTCCCCGACGCTGTCATCGGCGGAGTAGTCATCTTTATATACGTTTATGTAGCTGTCCTTGCTGTACCATATAACATCGAAACCGGATGTTAAGGCAGTATCCTTTATTACAGGGACAACAGTGGCAGTACCCGTCTGCGGCAGAGCAATATTCACTTCCTGCGCATCCGTATTCAGTGTGACTTCACCGGTTGCTGTTCTGTAATACTGCACGCCGCCGATCCTGAGCGCCTCGCCCGGGGTAACGGTATATGTAAGGGTTGTACCCGCCGCTACAGGGAACGAAGCGGCAGTGCCGTTGCTTTTCTTCCATACAATAGTGTAATCGTCCGGGTCGATGACAGCGCTCTCAGCACCGGTCACCGTGACCGCGGGGGTGCAGCGGACGTTTGAACCCGTCAGAACGATGGTAAGAGTGGGGTCAACGGGAGTTACGCCGTCTACCTCGCCGGTGTAGTGCAGTGTAAATACATGAGTACCCGCGCCGAGGGATTTCAGATATTCCCAATTCAGCGTGATTATCATGTTGTCCGCATCCGAGGGAACAGCGTACTGAGTGCCCTCCGCGAACTTGTGGCTTTCACTTCCGTAGGCTTTGTAGTTCATATCACGGACAAGAGTCTCGCCGTTCAGCTTAAGGCTGTCGAACGTGAAGCTGCCGTCGTTTTTATTGAAGGAAAGGGGGCCGGGGTTGTCGGTGCCTATGTTCCATGAAACGCCCTCCCACGGCTGATCGCAGGTCGGCTGCTTAGCACCGGCGGCGCTGCCCGCTCCTACTGTGAACCTGACTACCGGGGCCTGCTTTACAAGTGTTGCGCCGTAGTCGGAATAGATCTCTATACCGAGCGTTACTTTGTCGCCCTCACTCAGAGCAGGAGCCGTGCCGGAAAACGCAGGATAAAGATGGTTCTTGAAGAAACCGTATTCACGGGTAACAAACTGCCATGTATCGTTTGTGATATCCTCTTCCGCCACATAGGGGACTGTCATTATCCAGCAGTCGTTTACCGAATAGGGGTCGGGGACCGCGTTCCAGCCCGGCCAGACATATATTTCCGCTTCATACTTATTGTTGTCTTCGCCGAGATCGGGCAGAACATCGAGCGGGCTCCACGCATAGTTGAGCATGAGGTTGGCATCGGTGTCCATGAAAGGCTCTTCGATAGTCCAGTCCTGATGAACATCATACCACGGGGATGTGAACACGCTCGTCCAGCCGCTGTCGAATAACTCGACCTGTACAGCGCCCTTCACATAGCCGCCCAGTGTCGGCTCCGAACCCATGGGATACCAGAGGAAATCGCCCATGACGGAACCGCCGGACGCGGTTATCGTGCAGGTATCGGTTTCTCCGGTAAGACACCAGCAGCGCTGCAAAGCCGAAATTTTCGGCTGTTCGCTGTTCAGGAACCCGGCGTCCGCACTGTCGGCGAAGTAGACCTTCGCCTGATAACTGCCTGCCGAAAGGCCCGTGGTCGTCCACTTTATTGAGCCTTTAGGGCTGCTGTTGTTCACGAAATTCGGATTGGTGTTGTTGTTTGTCAGATGAAATTCCGTGACTGTAAGCGTCGGTGCTATGGCGCCGGCTTTCAGGAATATGTCCGGGACAAATCCTATAAGCATCGCGAAACAGATGATCATGCTGACAATAGCTTTTCTTGTTCGTTTTGATAAGAACATACTTTCAACTCCTTTTGAAATAATGTATTTACAAAGACCCGTCCGTAAAGAAAGAGTCATGCTGCCTTTTTGTCGCTGTTGAACTTCTGCTGTATCTCATTGAGCTCATCCACCTGCTTCTTGTATATATGGCACATTATCCGCCATACGATGAAGTAGGAAACGAGCATCATCCCGCTCAATATCAGCAGTTCGGCCAGATCGGCGAACCAGCCGAGTATATACGATACAGGCAGGAACACCGCAAATACCACACCGAGATGACTTGCCATTATGCGCAGCAGGCTCCATTCTTCCATTTCATAGAATGTCATTCCCGCGCATCCCGCAAAACCGATCAGTCCCGAAAGGAATGACTGAATGAGAAGTGCCTCTACCTCGCCTCCGAAGATTTCCAGCGCTTTCTGTGATACAATGGGACTGCCTCCGCCGAATACCGAATCAAACAGAAACGCGATCAGATTGCCGATCGCTATGCCGAGCAGGAAACCTATGCCTGCCCGTTTGAGTGTTCTTTTTAACATCGTATCACTCCTTTCCCGAAAGTTTCCTGCGCACTGCAGGTATGCAGCGGCGCGAAGCCCATGTCTCCATACCGCCCCTGAGCTCTATGCGAAGCGTACCGCCAAGCGTGAAATCATAGCGCATCACCTTTGTGAGATTTACGATCTCATATCGCGATATCCTGACAAAACGCTTAGGGTCGAGAATGCTCTCGATGCTGTTGAGAGGCTGCCTCGCGATGAAGCGGTTGTTCTCGGTTATTATGCTCACCTGCTTATCGTTCACCGATAACAGTATGATATCCGATACAGGTATCACATCTATGACATTGTCCTTTCCGGTGACCTGTATGCTTTGTTCTTCCTCGCCTTTTATCCTGCCGATTACGCTGTTGACTTCGTCATCAAGCTCGCCCGAACGGACGATCACATCGATATCGGTGAGCGCCGCATCCTGCTCAAAGCTGATATTTATCTTCTTCATATTGTGTTACCGTCCTTTTTTCTGTATGGATGCCCGCAGCGCCTGTACGCCTTCTGCCAGTAATGACAGCGTTCACATTCTGTAATACTGTCTTTTTGAAGAGTACACCATTTCTGGTGGGTATGACCGGTTTTTGTGTGACATTCCCGGCATACGAACAGCGGACATTCCGCAAGGATAGTGTTGTCTTTGTTTTCCATTTCGCACTCCGTTATTTCAGTCTGACTTGTCGGCAGTGATGAAGCTGTCCCGCTCGATATATTCACTCTGCCCTTCCCGCGGTTATGCTGACATTATATCCGAGTTCCGCGTGAATGTCAACAGATACGGCACAGGCGGCAGCTATCGAAGCACAGGCGGTATAAGTTCTCTTATCCGAGTATCTCAATCACTCTTGTGATGATATCTATTTTCGTTGTGGGTTTCAGTATATATCCGTGAGGCTTGAACTCCTTTATGGTATTTATTACCGTTTCCCTTTCGGAAACACCTGTGAGGAACACAACGGGTATATCGCTGAAACGCTTGTCCTTCCGTATCTCGGTAAGTGTCTCCGGACCGGTCATCTCCGGCATAAGGTAATCCAGGAAGATAAGATCTGCCCCGAATCGTTCCAGAGCACGCAGCGCGAGCTTCCCGGAATTGACCACCGTCACCCTGTAGAATTCTTTGAGATGTTCCTTTATCTGAACAAGCTGCTGGGCATCATCGTCAACGACAAGTATGTGTTTTCTGGGTTCGGCGGGTTCGGCTGATCCGTCAGCATCATATTCTATGAACTGTGTTCTTTCTTCCTCTTCCTCCGTATCCGCTTTTATCTCGTTCAGCCTGTCGCACAGCTTTGACAAGGAAATATCCTGCGGAAGAAACAATATCCTCCTGAGCCGCGAGTTCCTTGTGAACATTTTCCTGTTAAGTTCATCGGCAACCACGATAACGGTGACGGGGCGGAACTTTGCATATTCCGATATCACATCATAGACCTTCACATCATTCTGGTCTTCGTCCTTCACAAGAATAAGAACTACTGCCGGTTTTTCGTCAAACAGTGCGTCCAGCAGGCGGCTCTTGCTTGCGTCACACTCTGTGGCAGTACATCTGATCTTCTTTTCAAGCTGCTTTGATATATCTGTTGATGCTATCTTTCTGTTTTTCCCTGTTATAAGGATCCTGAAACTCATGATATACCTCTTTCATCGCCGGCAGCCGCAGTATTACGGCCATTTCCGGACGAATTCTTCATATATGGTATTCCCTGTCTTTCTATGATAAAATACGCTGAAAGCATATTCACAATCTACTCATTTATTATATCAGAGCCGGAATGATTATTCAACATTCCGGGCGCAGGCGGCGGCAGGCAAAGCGCAGGCGGTAACTGTATCTTATTTACAAAAGCTTATCCGTATGTTATCATTAAGAAAACCGGCCTACAACTCTATTCCCGTTCAGACGGAGGCAGTATGAAAAAGAAGATAATCAATGCAATTCTGTCATTCGCCGTTATTGTTCAGATATCATCATGCGGCAGTGATCAAACCTCAGGCGGAACTTCCCTGACTTCCGCTTCCATTACCGGTGAAGAAGCGGCAGTCTCCGGAACACAGCAGGATACTGCTGTTCCGGAGGTCAATGACAGCACCGAAGACGGACAGAATTTCCGTATCGGCATAGTCACCGGCTCGTTTGCGCAGTCCGAGGACGACAGGCGCGGCGCCGAAGCGTTCCGTGAAAAGTACGGCGCGGATAATGTGACCCTTGCGGTCTATCCCGACAATTTCACGGAGGAACCGGAAACCACCGTGCAGATCATAGTAAATCTTGCCGAAGACCCGGAAATGAAAGCTATAATAGTCAATCAGGCAGTAGACGGCACCACCGAGGCTTTCCGCCGTGTGCGCGAAAAAAGACCGGATATACTGCTGATAGCGGGTGAAGCATACGAGGATTTTTCCGATATCGAGCCTGTATCCGATCTTGTTGTGAACTGCGATTTCGTCAACCGCGGTTATCTTATCATACGCACCGCTCACGAGCTGGGATGCGAAACGTTCGTGCATATATCGTTCCCGCGGCATATGTCCTATGAAACGGTAGCGAGAAGGGTCACTGTAATGGAAGCGGCGTGTGAGGAATTCGGAATGACATTCGTGAAGGAAGAAGCCCCCGACCCCACCACCGACGCGGGCGTTCCCGGAGCGCAGTCGTTTATTCTCGCGCACGTTCCGGAGTGGGTGGAAAAATACGGGGAGAAGACCGCGTTTTTCTGCACCAATGACGCGCATACCGAGCCGCTTATCAAGAAACTGCTTGAATGCGGCGGATATTTTATAGAAGCCGATCTCCCTTCCCCGCTCATGGGATATCCGGGTGCGCTCGATCTTGACCTCGCGAAGGAATCCGGCAATTTCGAGAAGATACTTGAAACTGTCGAGGACGCTGTCGTGAAAGCCGGCGGCGCGGGAAGATTCGGAACATGGGCTTATTCCTACGGATATACGGTTTCCGCGGGGCTTGCCGAGCACGTCAGGAATGTCATTCTCGGAGAGAGTGAGCTTACCGACATAAACGACCTGTCAAGGGCGTACAGCGTGTTCTCGCCCGGCGCTGACTGGAACGGTGCCGCGTATATCGATGCCGCCACCGGTAACAGATCGGAGAACACCATACTTATCTATCAGGACACATACATATTCGGCGTCCCCGGATATTATATGGGTTCCACAAAGATAGATGTCCCCGAAAAATATCTTACGGTCGAGTGACCGCATATGAAAGGCAGCCTGATGAAAAAGACAAGGACAGCAGGAACAAAGAGACACGGAAGAAAAAAACGCGGCATACTCATACCGCTTATACTTGTTTTTATGTTTGTTATCGCGATGGTCGGCTACACATCGATGCTCATATATAACGTCGCGGTGTCAAATTCAAGCGCGGTGATAGAGGACAGGCTGCTCAATGTTTCCTCGATGATAGACAATCATCTGAATACAGCGGAGAATATCCTTCACGTTACCGCCGACTCAATACAGCATATGCTCATAAGCGGCACCACACCTGCCAGAATACATGAATTCATGGTCGAAGAAACGAATAATGTTTCCGAGCAGTTCAACGAGAATTTCACCGGATTATACGGATATATCATGGGCAGATATATGGACGGCCTGAACTGGGAGCCCCCCGATGACTATGACCCGAAGTCCCGTGAATGGTATATTCTCGCCGCGGAAAACAACGGTGATGTCGTTTTCGTTCCTCCGTACATAGATGCCCAGACCGGGAATATAATAATTTCGGTAACAAGAATGCTTCCCGACCGTCAGAATATCATTTCCCTTGATGTTCAGCTCAAGGGCGTTCAGTCGCTTGTGGAAGACCTCAAACTGAACGGCAAGGGATATGGATTTATCGTTGATGAGACAGGGTTTGTCATAGCTCACGATGATGAGAACAGAATAGGAATAAACATCAAAGATACACCCGGGGGCGGAGATCTCCTCAACGCGATAAAGACAGCGGATCAGGGCAGATTTTCATATAACTCTGACAACGAGAACTGCACTGTTTTTGTAAACGGAATAACAAACAACTGGTATGTCGTGATAACGGTAAGCGATGAAGAGCTGTATGAAGAAGTAAGAAGCCAGCTTGTGGTGAACGCACTTATCTGCATCATGATATTTGTTACGATCGCGTTTATCTATTATCTCGGATACAAGAACGAAAAGAATTATTCGCGCCGTATGGAAGAAATGAGGCTGGAGGAAAAGCAGAAGGAATACGAGACTAAAATGCTGATACTCGAAAAGGAGGCAGCAAATCAGGCAAACAAAGCCAAGAGCAATTTTCTCGCCAATATGTCCCATGAGATACGCACCCCGATGAACGCGATACTCGGTATGGATGAGATGATACTCCGCGATGCGAGGGATATGAAGATACTGAAATATGCGTCGGACATCCGGAGTGCCGGAAAGACACTGCTCTCAATAATCAACGATATTCTTGATCTGAGCAGGATAGAGTCCGGCAAAATGGAGATCATCCCGGTGGAGTATGACTTTGCCTCGGTGCTGAACGACATCGTGAATATGACGATGAACAAGGCGCGTGAGAAAGGTCTGACATACGATCTCAACGTCGATCACGATATCCCGTCCGTACTGCTCGGTGATGAGATACGCATCCGACAGATAATCCTCAACATCACGAACAATGCGATAAAATACACCTCCCAGGGCGGGATAAACCTTAACATTTCCTTTGACCGCGAAACAAGAAATCTGAGGATCAGGGTGGAAGACACCGGTATGGGAATACACCGGGAAGACCTTGACAAGCTGTTTTCATCGTTCCAGCGGCTCGATGAGACCAGAAACAGAAATATCGAAGGAACGGGACTCGGGCTGAACATCACCAGACAGCTCGTCGAGATGATGGGCGGAAACATAACTGTGGAAAGCGAGTACGGCAAAGGCTCGGTATTCACCGTCAATATCATTCAGGAGATAGTTGACGCCACACCGATCGGCAGCTATAATGAAAGGCTCACCGGAACGCTTACGGCAGCCGAAAAATTCAGACCCGCTCTTATCGCACCAAAGGCAAGAGTACTCATCGTTGATGACAACGAAATGAATCTTGAAGTAATTATCGAGCTTCTGCGGGAAACGAGGATCAGGATAACTACCGCGCTTTCGGGCAGCGAATGTATCGAAGCGCTTGAAAGATCGTCATTCGATGTGATATTCCTCGATCAGATGATGCCCAGAATGTCGGGTACGCAGACGCTTGAGATGATCAGGAACTGTCATCTTGCGGATAATACTCCCATAATTGCGCTGACTGCCGACGCGATCGTGGGAGCGAGAGAGTCATATATCCGCGAAGGTTTCAGCGACTATCTTTCCAAGCCGGTAATGTATAACGATCTCGAAGCTATACTGCTCAGATACATAGACAAGTCCCTGATACTGACGCCCGGACAGCTGAAAGAGGAAGAAGCCGCAAAGGAGCGGGCGGGAGACGATAAACCCGTGATACTTGTCATCAGTGATTCCTCCGAAAGGCTGAAAGAGATGAAGGAGATCATCGGAGAAAACTACAAAGGCGTGTTCGTCAGAGATGAGGACAGCGCCCGCCGCTGGCTCGGAAAGCACAGTGCGGAATACATCATAAGAAGCGCAGTCATGCCAGCGGACAAAGAAGATACAGGAGGATAACACAATGGAAGCTGATCTCGCAAAGCTGGAAGAATACGGATTGTCAATTTCTGCCGGACTCGCCTTCACCGGCAGCGCCGAAAAGTATAAAGCCGCGATACAGCGCTATCTGAAAGGTCACGATGCAAACCGCAAGGATATTGCCGAACTTGCGGAAACCGGCGACATTGAGAATTACAGGATAAAAGTTCACGCGCTCAAAAGCAATTCCCGCATGATAGGCGCTTCGGAACTGGCGCAGAAATTTGAGGCGCTGGAAAAAGCCGCGTCAGGCGGCAACACCGCGTTCATTGACGAACAGACGGAGCCCGTACTTGCCGAATATGACCGGCTGGTTGAATTTCTGGCACCCTTCGGAGAGACGGACAGCATCTCTCCCGCAGATGAAATAAGCGCCGACGAGGCCCGAAGGATCGCCGGCGAATTGCTTGCTGCGCTTGATGATTTTGATGATGAGCTGTCGAAGGAGCTTGCACATAAACTGTCAGGGTATCCGTTCCGCATCACACAAATTGAAAAGCTGCGCGGAGCAATGCAGTACATAGAGGATTTCCTGTACGACGATGCGGCGGAGCTGATAAAAGAGATCGTTCCCGCTATCGTATAAGCGAAGGAATTACTGTCGGAACGAATACCGCTTCACTTCGTTTTCTTCTCCGGAACAGGCTTCTTTTCGGGCTTCTTCTCTTTTTCTTCATTTTTGAAGTATTTGTCCCTTATTTCCTTCGGGAAATAGCCGGCCGGTTCCACATACTTGATTTTCTTTTCCATAATATCATCCTCCTTTGCGTCAGGACGCTATCTTCTGCTGCTCATCATGACAGATATCATCGAGGTGAAGGCCGCAGACGATATTATCCTTCTTTTCGATCGGATCCTCGGTAATGCGCTGACCGAACCAGTCGTCCTCCCAGCTCATGATACCGTCGTTGTCAGAATCGAAACCAAAATTAGCACACATAGTAAATTCCTCCTTTTAATGTTCAGAAACCGCTGCCGCCGAAGCCGCCGCAAGAACCCGGACAGTCGTGACTGCCTGCGGGATCATCGCTGCTATTATCATTGTTCCGGTTTTCTGATGTTATTATACCATTCCAGATTTTCAGAAGTTATCAAACTGGAAAATTTCTGAAAAAAATTCCGATCCTGACACACTGAAATAAAAGCAAAGGGCAGCTCATAAGGGGCTGCCCTCTTGCTGTCAGATCTCTTGCGCCGGACATCAAGATGTGGTATAATAAAAAAGCAGAGCGTACCGATATGTGTCGGTTCCGGGATCATGTACCGGAGAAAGCAACAAATGAAGATCGCAGATCGTGATATTGATATATTCGGGTGGTGTGGGCGCTCCGCCCGTTCTGATGAACGCATCTGAGAACGAGGGCAAGGACATCTTTGAAGAACCGCGGGAACTGATTTTGAAAAAAATTTTGCGGGAATTAACATATGTCAATGACAATCATTGCTCATTGTGTTATAATATGATCAGAAAAGGTGATAACTTCACCGGCAGAGGGAGTTTTTATGGATAAGGCTTATATAATCGAACAGTTGAGCAAACTGTCTGAACAGGTCGGACTCAGTTTCGAGGAAACTGTATTTGAATCGGTGCTCGGATTTTCAGAATTCAGAGTCTGTTCAAAAGGTTCGCTGATCGCAGAAACAGGCGATAAAGCGAATTATGCCGGTATCGTAATGAAAGGTATTGTCCGCAGTTACTACATAGACGGCGACGGGAATGACATCACGCAGTTCTTTGCAAAAGAAGGCAGCATTTGTATGGACGAAGGAATGATGGGCTTTGACGAGATCCTTACGATGTGGGAAGTAATTGAAGAATCCACGGTCATGCTGTTCGACGTAAAAAAGATGAAAGACCTCATCTACAGCAGCGAAAAGCTGAAAACAATATGGATAGAGCTGCTTGAAAGCGGTATGCGCTATAAGATGTACCGTGAAAATGAGTTCCTGACAGAAAACGCAGCAACACGGTACCTGAAGTTTCTTAAAAGATATCCCGACCTGTCGGCGCGGATACAGCAGAGATATATCGCCACATATCTTGGCATCAAGCCCGAATCACTGAGCAGAATAAGAAGTGCCATGAAGGAGGAAAATAAAATATGAACAATGATGTTATGATCGGAACATGGGCGTGGGGCTCGGGATATAACGGTTCCAGAATGATCTTCGGAAACAGCTGCGACGAAGAAACACTGAAAAACACCTTTGAAAAGGCTGTGGAGCTTGGATTCCTGAAATGGGACACTGCCGCGGTCTACGGTATGGGCTCGTGCGAAAAGCTGCTTGGCAGTTTCATCCGGGGCAGAGAGGATATCTTCATTTCCACAAAGTATTTCCCGAATAAGAAGTTCAGGAGCGGAGAGCTTGAAAAGTCCTTTGCCGGAAGTATGGAGCGGCTCGGTGTGAAGTCGGCAGACCTTTTCTGGATACATACTCCCAATAATCTGTGCGAAAATCTGAATGATGCCGTACCGCTTATAAAGGACGGCAGAATAAAGAGCATCGGCATTTCAAATGTTTCTATGACCGACATCCGGAATGCTGTGGAATTTCTGGGCAGACACGGATTGAAGCTCGGTGCCGTACAGAACCATTTCAGCCTTCTCAGGAACGATCAGCAGCCGATCATCGACTACTGCATACAGAATGACATCACATATTATGCATATATGGTACTTGAACAGGGGGCTCTTGCGGGAAGATACAATTCGGAACATCATTTCCCTGCTTTTTCAATGAGGAACTTTTCATTCCCGAAGAGTAAATTCAGAAAGATAGAAGGTCTCCTCGGAATGATGAAGGAAACAGCCGACAAATACGGTATCGACAGATCGCAGATACCGATACTCTGGGCAATAGCGAAAGGCGCTGTCCCGATAGTCGGAATCACAAAGCCGTCCTATGCCGAAAAGCTGTCAGATGCGTTAAAGATACGCTTATCAGCCGAGGAAACTGACAGACTTACGGAAGAAGCCCGCAAGACCGGTATTCGTCAGCAGGGTTCATGGGAGCCGCAGTAAACTTTCTCCTTCGGATGTGCCGTCCATGCGGGCTTATAGCCGCTCATACGGCAATGGCAGCGCGTCCGGTGTGCTTTATCAGACGTTTTCCCGTGAATAAAACAGAAAAAGCCGCAGGCAAACGCCTGCAGCTTTTTGTTATTATCCGGAAATACCGGATATCGGATCAGCGGTTTCGTCACCGGCATTTTTAAGGCCGGTCAGGATCTTTCCACTCTCATCTCGAAGGGTTTGAGCACATACCTTTCTCCAATGAGCTCAAATGTCTTCTCTTCATCGGAATTATTGAATATGAACCTGGCAGTGATGTTGTTTCCTGTGCGTGTACAGATCTCAACATTCTGCGGAATATCATCATAATACGATATGCCGCATTTATTGAGCGCATCTTTTGCGAGCCTTTCATACAGCCGCCTTTCACCGACAGTGCCGATATAATATACATTTCCTCTGCCGTATTCGGAGAATGTGACCGCAGGCGACCCCTTGTAGAAATCCTGTGCATATCCGGCGATCACTTCGGCATTATCGGCCTCAATAATATCACACCACTGTTTGCAGCGGAATTCTTCCCCGTCATCAAACACCACGGCATTCCCGGAATAGCCTATGGGGTCATACTCGGCGGCATGACAGCCGGTGAGCTCCTTGTAGACTGTGGGGAGCTGATCCATGATGCAGTTGTTGTTCTTATCCTTCACGCCTGTTCTTGCCGACATAAGTATCGTCCCGCCGTTACGGGCAAAATCATATATCTTCTTTACCACATCCTCGTCCGTTACATATAATGACGGCACACACAGGATCCTGTACCCGGAAATATCCGCGTGTTCATCAATGATATCCACATTCACGCCGAAACGCGCAAAGCCCTGATGAAAGAGTTTTATCTGTTCAAAATAATTATACCCGTCAGTCTGTGGCTGTATATTCAGCGCCATATCCGAATCAACAGAGTACAGTACGGCAATTTCGGAGACCGTTTCGGTGCCTTCTATATCCGAAAGCTCTTCGGCGGTCCTGCACAGATCTTCAAACTCCCTGAAACGTCTTCCGGGAACGCCGGAATGATCCATAAGACCGTGCCAGTGCATTTCGGCACCTATATTTGCCGTTCTCCACCTGAAATGAACAACGGTATCCGCACCGTGCGCAAAAGCCTGCAAGGCATAGCCCTTTATCATTCCCGGGCGCGTGGTCTTCTGCATCGGCATCCAGCAGCCCATGCCGCCGCTCAGCTGTTCCATTATCCAGAAATTCTTCCGCTTTATCCCTCTCATAATATCAAGATGCGGGGCGTGAGTG
>JAEEJW010000028.1 GCA_016282095.1 Ruminiclostridium sp.
ATATCGTTACCGAAGCCGAGAATGGCCTCGAAGTAGGAAAGATACTGCGTTCAAAAGGTTACAGCCGCGCTGCGCTGACAAAACTGAAATACAGTGACGGACTGTTTCTTGACGGAGAAAATATAAGGACTGTAGATCATGCTTCGGCAGGAGACAGAATCACAGTGCGTTTCGTTGAAAATACCGGTGCGGAACCTAATCCGGTGCTCAGAGCCGCGGTCCTGTATGACGATGATGATATAGCAGTATTCGATAAGCCCGCGGGAATGGCCGTTCACCGCTCAAACGGACATAATACCGATACTCTTGAAAATCTGTTTGCCGCGTTATATCCCGGAGTATGTTTCCATGCAGTGAGCAGACTTGACAGGAACACTTCCGGAATAGTAGTTATCGCAAAGAATAAATTCATAGCTTCAAAACTGATGTCGGACGAAAAATATCGTCCGGACAAACTGTATTATGCTGTTATTGCGGGCGGATTCTATGAAAAATTCGGGGAGACCGGTGAAATAAACGCACCCATAGCTCGTGAAAATGAAAGCATCATAAAGCGAGTCGTCCGTAATGACGGAGATCATGCCTGCACGAGGTATAAAGTGAAAGCGTATAACGATAAAATGACACTGCTCGGAATTACGCTTGTGACCGGAAGGACTCATCAGATACGGGTACATTTCTCATATCTCGGATTTCCGCTGCTGGGCGACGATCTGTACGGCGGTGACTGTTCATTGATTAAACGGCAGGCTTTGCACTGCGGAAGCGTCGGGTTCAGACATCCGTTTACCGAACATCCTGTGTCGTTTAGGGCACCTCTGCCGGAAGATATGGCGGAAGTTTTATCAGATAACGGCTTGTTTTTTACAACAGATAATTAAACAATTGACGGATCAGTGATATAGAACAAAATGAAAGAAATATAACCACGGAGAGAAGAAATGTCAGACAAGAAACTTAACGTATGCCTGCTGAATGACTCGTTCCCGCCGCTGATCGACGGTGTGGCGGTGACAGTCATAAATTACGCGAGGATAATACAGAACGAGCTCGGCAAAGCTACTGTCGTAACTCCCTCATATCCGGGAGCGGAGGATAATTACGATTTTCCGGTAGTGCGATATTCAAGCCTTTCTACGGAAAAGCAGCTCGGTTATCGCGCCGGGTATCCCTTCAGCGCTTCAAAACTCGAGGCGATGAAAAACGAACAGTTCGATATAATACATTCTCACTGCCCGTTCTCGTCTACGGTTTTTGCACGCAATCTGAAAGAAAAAAACGGCTCGCCGCTTATTATGACTTATCATACGAAGTTTGACGAGGATATAAAGCGTATAGTTGAAAGCCCTCTTCTCGAACCGCAGCTTACCAGATTCGTGGTACAGAACATCTCTGTATGTGATGAGGTCTGGACTGTGAGCCGCGGGGCAGGTGAGAATCTCCGCAGCATCGGTTATGAGGGAGATTATATCATAATGCAGAACGGCGTGGATTTTCCGAAAGGAAAGGCATCTGACGAAGATGTTGACGCACTTCGCTCTACTTATGAACTGAGTGCGGATATACCGCTTTTCCTGTTTGTCGGCAGGCTTTTCTGGTACAAGGGTTTTCATGTGCTGCTGGATTCGCTGAAGATACTGAAAGAATCGGGAACCGATTTCCGCATGATGATAGTCGGAGACGGCGGTGATGCGGACGCTATAAAGGCGGAGGCCGAGCGGATCGGCGTCATGGACAAATGTATCTTCCCTGGCGCGGTCAATGACAGAGCGGAGCTGCGGGTATATTATACCGCTGCGGATCTGTTCGTATTTCCGTCGGAATACGATACAAACGGTATAGTCGTGCGTGAGGCGGCTGCCTGTGAGCTGCCGAGTCTGCTTATCAAGGGAAGCTGTGCTGCGGAGGATTTTACCCACTATAAGGACGCAATAATAGTTGAAAACAACGCCGAGGCTATCTCGAAGGAACTTATCTACGCTGCTTCGCATATCGATGACCTCGCGAAGCTCGGTGAAAATGCCATGAATGATGTTTACCTTTCATGGGAGGACGCTGTAAAACGTGCTTATGAGCGCTACCAGATAGTAATAGACAATTACAGGCGCGGTATAACGCAGTGCCGTGAGACAAAAACTCAGGAGATCCTGTATTCGTCTGTTTCGAGCATTACGAACTCTATACAGAAGGTGCGCAGTATCGCTGCTCTTGCAAAGCGCAAGACCATAAAGACGAGCAAGACGCTGACCAGCACGATAAGCGCCGGACTCAGCCGCAAAGACAAATAAAAAATTCCCGGCAGACGGTTTCACGATCGTCTGCCGGGATTCTCTTTTATGCGGTTATTATCTTGCTTGCATTGTGGAGATCGAGTTTTTCTACTGCGGCTTCGCGCATCTTATACTTGAGTATCTTTCCGGCTGCGTTCATGGGAAATTCGGTAACAAAGTCCACATATCTCGGAACTTTGTGCTTTGCCATGTGATCGCGTACGAAGTCCTTGATCTCGTCCTCGGTAGCGGTCTCGCCGTCATTAAGGATAATGCAGGCCATGATCTCTTCACCGTAGTCCTTGTCGGGAACGCCGATGACCTGTACGTCCTTGATCTTCGGGTAGGTGTAGAGGAAGTCTTCTATTTCCTTCGGATAGATGTTTTCGCCGCCGCGGATTATCATATCCTTGATACGTCCTGTGATCTTGTAGTAACCGTCCGAAGAGCGGCGTCTCGCAAGGTCGCCGGTGTGCAGCCAGCCTTCGGAGTCTATCGCTGCCGCAGTAGCTTCGGGCATTTTGTAGTAGCCTTTCATAATGTTGTAACCGCGGGCAACGAATTCGCCGTCCGTATCGTCGGGCAGATCCTGATTTGTTTCGGGGTCAACGATCTTGCACTCTACGCCGAAGATAGGACCGCCTACTGTATTAACACGCTGTTCGATGCTGTCTGTCGTCTTGCTCATGGTCGTTGCGGGAGATGCTTCTGTCTGACCGTAGGTTATGCAGATTTCGTCCATGTGCATTTTTTCTATGACTTCTTGCATAGTTTTGATAGGGCAGGGGGAGCCGGCCATGATTCCGGTTCTCATGTAGGAGAAATCTGTCTTGGGGAAGTCTTCATGTCCGAGCATTGCGATGAACATAGTGGGAACACCGTGGAAGCAGGTTATTTTTTCCTGATTTATGCATTTGAGACCCTTTCTCGGAGAGAAGGCCGGGATAGGCGACATCGTTACGCCGTGGGTCATCGAAGCAGTCATGGCAAGTACCATTCCGAAGCAGTGGAACATAGGCACCTGTATCATCATTCGGTCTGCGGTGGATAAGTCCATGCAGTCGCCGATAGCCTTGCCGTTGTTGACAACGTTGTAGTGAGTAAGCATAACTCCCTTCGGGAATCCGGTTGTACCGGAGGTGTACTGCATATTTGCAACGTCGTTCTTGTCTATGGTGCGGCGGAGTTTCTCGACTTCGCTGTAAGGAACTTCGGCAGCCTTTGCGTTTGCTTCTTCCCATGTATAAGCACCGGGCATCTCGAATCCGTCTGTGATGATATTTTTCAGTACAGGCAGACGCTTGGAAACGAGCTTACCCTTTTCGCAGGTGTCGAGTTCGGGACAAATCTCGCGGATAATCTTCTTGTAGTCGCTGTCCTTGTAGCTGTCGATCATTACAAGGGTATGAGTATCGGACTGCTTGAGCAGGTATTCCGCTTCGTGTATCTTGTATGCGGTATTTACTGTTACGAGTACTGCGCCGATCTTTGTTGTAGCCCAGAAAGTGATATACCATGAAGGAACATTGGTCGCCCAGATAGCAACATGATCGCCCTTCTTAACACCCATTGCAACGAGCGCTCTCGCAAAGTTGTCAACATCGTCCCTGAACTCGGGGTATGTTCTGGTATAATCAAGTTCTGTATATCTGAACGCATACTGGTTCGGGAATTCCTCGCACATTCTGTCGAGAACGTCCGGGAATGTGTAGTTGATGAGCTTTTCTTTCGGCCATACATATTTGCCGGTCTTTCTGATGTTATCCTGGAGGCCATGCTTGTGACGGCTTCTGTAAGGAGCCATATAGTTCGCGAACTGCGGGATAACGATACCGGCGTCGCAGAGGTCTCTTGACCAGCGCTTGACCCATTCAAGCGTAACGTAGCCGTTGTAGTTTATGCTCTTGAGCGCGGCGAACATTTCGGAAATCGGCATATCACCTTCGCCCATTATCTTGTATTCGAGCTTGCCGTCAGGCATTACGCTGTCCTTGATATGGGTGTATTTGATATGCTCGCCGAGATTGGCGACCGTAGTATCCGGGCTTTCGCCGCCGAAACGGTAGGGGTGGTGCATATCCCAGAGTGCGCCGACCTTGCGGCTGCCGACTGATTCGAGCACCTTGCAGAGACGCTTTGTATCACAGTAATCGCCGTTAGTTTCTACCAGCAGTGTAACATTGTATTCTTCCGCTTTTACGGCAAGTTCCTTGAGTTCGGAAATGACGAAATCATCATCTACAAGTCCGGAAGGAGCAAGTCCGTCGTCAGCGAGTATGCGTACGAATGATGTACCCATTTTGCTGGCGAGTTTTATATATTCAATGATCTCCTGCTTGTTCTCGGCAGACTTTTCCTTGAATCTGAGGCAGGCGCCCGAAGAGAAGCAGGATATTTCAAGACCGAGACTTTTCAGCTTTTCGATTGTGTACGGGAGCTGCTTTTCGGTAAAAGGTTTTGCCTTTACAGAAAAGATATCCTGTCCGAGGCCGCGGATTTCAATTCCGTCAAATCCGAGATCCTTTGCCATTGAATAGATATCGCTCCATTCAAAATCATAGCAGGCGAGTGTTGAGAAACTTAATTTCATTTTTCATACCTCCGTAAATTGTGTTCCTGGCAGGACGGCCTGGAAATAACAAAAACCGTCCCAAAGAATTTCTTTGAGACGGGAATATACTATACCCGCGGTACCACTCAAATTGCGCACATGGCGCCCCTCAGGCTCTATCAAGCCTTATGCATTGACGCAGCAGAACGGGAAACATTACTCGATCTCTCTTTCACATTTCCGACTCGGAAGGGAGCTGTCTTGTAATATCCGATACAATGGATCTTACAAACTGTATTATACAGTTTCGTATGTCCGTTACCGCCTCACATCACCCGACGGCTTTCTGAAAACATTCATACAGACGATCTTCGTCACAGTCATTGCGATTATATTAACACATTTTTTTTATTTTGTCAACAGTTTTTGGATTATTTTTTTGTTAAAAATCCTAAATGTGATCCTGATGTAAAAATTTTACAAAATACTATTGATTTTGTTGAAAAATTGTGTTATATTTATATATGGGTAAAGTATATATTTCTTTGCATTATATAAGGAGAAAAAATGTCCTATCTTTTTGACATACTGAAAAAATACAACTGTCTCGATATATGCGTAAGAATAGCCGGCAGTGTAACGCTGACAGTGGTCGGCGAGTATGACGGTATCTCATACCCGAAGGCTCTGCCGTTTTCGGACTTTGTATACATAGATGATTTTCCGACGCTCATGGACACAGTGGCGGAGTTCACGACCGGGACGAATGAACGGCTGTACACCCATTTCCGTATGGAGCATGAGGGTGAGCTGCACTGGGCATATATGTGCTGTCACAAGACATCTGATTTCACACGTTTTGACGGCGTGATCCTTGATGTATATGAATATGTTGAAAGCATACCTAACGACAGTGTGATAAGTGAGTTCGAAAGAAAACTCGGCAGCAAGATTTCTGTGCTGAACAACAATTCTGCCTCTCTTCTGGAAATATGCGGAATGGACTATCTGCTTCGCATACAGAAGCCATTTGCTTCGAACCCCGCGCTTTATACCGCTATTCTCGATGAGGACGGCGCTCTTATCTGTACACCATGTGAGACCGACCGCACGGCATACAGATATTCCGCTAAGGCCGCTATAAGATTCAGTTTCCGTATTGGTGCCTACTGGTATCTGGGTTCGGATGATAAAGATGCTTTCAATGTCGCGGAATCCTTTCTGAAAGGTCTTGCAGACTGTCTGTCGAGTATCGCGCACTCGATAATTGCACTCTATAACGAAACCGAAAACTCCAACGCGGTAAACCGTCAGCTTGGGGCCAACGTCGAACAGCAGATGCTGATAAACGGTATGCAGGCCGTTATAATGGAAGAGGCACGCGCCAGCGATGCTCTTAACCGCGTACTCGAAATGGCGTGCAGATATCTCAATATCGACGGCATCGTTTCTTTCGGTACTTACCAGAACGATGTGCCCGAAGAGCTATGCCGCTTCGAGATGCCCGGCAGTTCTCTCTCGGATATATACTCTTCTCTGAAAGAGCGTTATTATCTTATACAGAAAAGTATGGAGAATATCGACAATTACTTTTCGAGCGAGAATGAGACCCAATTAAAGGATCTGGGATTGGCCGGCTTTGCTATATCGAAGATAGACGATACCAATGGCGTAAGCGGTATGATCGTATATATAATGAAAAACGGAGAATACCTGTGGGAATACAATAACCGCAAGATGATAAGAAGCATATCGCAGGTCATCTCAACCGTTATTTTCCGTTATAAATCCGAACAACAGCTTGATGAGAAGAACAGGCAGCTCTACGATCTCGCGTTCTTCGATTCCATACTGAAAATAAAGAACAGAGCCCGTCTCGATATAGATATAACAGAGATCATAAGGTCCGGCGGAAGCGGCGCAGCGATGGCAATGCAGATAATCAACACCCGCTTCCTGAATGAAGTGTTCGGACAGAGCTATACCGACAAACTTCTGCGTTCTGTGGCACAGTTCCTTTCCGATCCGGAAATCGGCGGTGAAAATGTGTACCGCTATTCCGGCAGTATCATTATGATAGTCGCAAAGGATAAGACGGCTGATGATGCACAGACTATAACCAAGAAGATACTCGAACGTATCAAGGAACCCTTCAATATCGACGGTGTTGAGCAGTTTGCTGAGACCGCGATAGGAATAGCGGTGTACAACAGTTCCACCGTATCTGCGGAAAATCTGTATCGTGCTGCGACCTTGTCGCTTTACCGGGCAAACGAATACGGAAAGAACACGTTTGCGTTCTATCACCGAGAATTCCTGGATTCCAAGGGCGATGTATATAACCTCGAAAGTGAACTGCGGCGCTGTATAGCAGATAATATGCGTAACTTTGAGGTTACTTTCCAGCCTGTATTCGATATGAAGGGCGAAGTGTGCCACTATGAGACATTACTTCGCTGGACCAGTGAAACTATGGGAAAGATATCCCCGAAGGTATTCATGCGTCTTATGGAGAAGGTCGGACTCGATACTCCGATCGATCTGTGGGTGCTTCCGCGGGCGTGTGATTTCTGCATGAAGATCAGAAGCGCAACAGGCAGAAATGTCAAGGTGGGTGTGAACCTGACTACACATGAGATGCAGACCGGAACACTTCCGGACAGATTCAGGGCAGAACTTGAACACCGCGGCATAAGCGGAGATGCGCTTATTGCGGAAGTTCCTGAAGCCGCTCATGTCCTGTCTTATAATGACACGGCCTCGACTCTCGGCAGATTAAAGAAGCTCGGAGTCTCTGTATGCATAGACAGCTTCGGAAACGAATATCTGCCGCTGAATGTACTGAAAAACTCCTATGTGGATATGATAAAGGTAAGTTCCAGTTTTGTCACGAATTCCGGAGGCGAATTTGATGATGTTCTGTTAAGTACTACGTTTTCTCTTTCCGCCAGCAGGAATATAATCACCTGTGTCAAGAATATCGAATACAAGAGCCAGTATGATGCGGCGCTTCACGCCGGCGCTTCAATGATGCAGGGCGGTTTCCTTGAACTGCCGCAGACTTCGGAAGAGATACTTTCGAAAATTGTGGGCGGTAATATACCGCGGTTTGAAATGAAAGCATAACACAGGGATATGCAGATCTGATCTGCATATCCTTTTGGTGTACAGCTATTTTACATCATCAGATCAGAAAAATACTCCAGACGTATCTTGTCCGCGATGAGAGCAATAAATTCTGAGTTTGTGGGCTTACCGCGTGATGTGTGTATCGTATAACCGAACAGACTGTTCAGCACATCAACGTCACCGCGGTCCCATGCGATCTCTATTGCATGGCGTATCGCTCTTTCGACTCTTGAAGATGTGGTGCTGTATTTCTGTGCTACTGTCGGATAAAGCAGCTTTGTTATGCTGTTCAGCATCTCGTCATCGTTCACGGACAGGATTATTGCTGTGCGCAGATAGTGGTATCCTTTTATATGAGCCGGAATGCCTATACGGTGTATGATATCGGTGACTATGTATTCAATGTTCGTAAGCTCTTTGTGAAGCTCCGGCACCACAATCTTCTTGTAGCTTTTGAGTGAGCGCACCTTATTCACAAGAATCTCCGGCGCGAAAGGCTTCACCATGAAGTAGCTTGCTCCCGCTTCCATGATCTCCTTTTCGAGTTCAGGCGAATGAATGTTCGATACTACTATCGTAACGGGCAGTTCACCCTTGATCGTTCTGATCTCATCGAGCAGTGAAGCGGCGTCGAGTTCCGGCATTTTGGCTTCTATAATAAGAAAATCAGGCATATCATTTCTGACCGATTCAAGGATCACCCTTCCGTTCTTATGGCGTGTCGCTGTGAACATTCCTTCTTTCTTCAGGATGCTTGCCCATGTCAGGCCGTATTCCGCTGAGTCATCACCGATAAGTACTTTTATTTTGTCGTTCATATTTTTGAACCTCCTGTAATTTATTGACCTAATTGTAGCATATATTTTATGAATTGGCAAGAACTTACAGCAGAATTCGGAAACGTATAAAGGCGAATTTATCTTGTGTAGTTAGGCAAACGAAATAAAAGCCGCTCAAACGCATATATAGCAATATCCAGCGTTTCCGTGATGCGGAAAATCGCTGTGCTGAAATTTGTCGAAAACCATGCAGATCGGTGTTCCCTGAAACAATATGTGAGGTATAGGTCTGTAATATTTGTAGGAATAAACAACAATTCTGATGATAAAAAGAGAACGGAACAGAAATATCTGTTTTTGTCATGATATGTGTTAATATAAGTCAATTTTACTATACGGAGGATATTTTATGTCGAAGATACTGGATTGGAACAGCTATATTGAAGCAGCAGTAAAAACCGTTTCCGAAGGGTGCATACTTCTGAAAAATGAGAACGATACTCTTCCGCTTGCAAAAGAAAAGAGTACATCGGTATTCGGAAGAATACAGCTGCACTATTATAAAAGCGGTACCGGTTCCGGAGGAATGGTCAATGTTTCAAAGGTAACAGGTATAACAGACGGTCTTATCGAAGCCGGTGTGAATGTAGACCGCGAGCTTCTGGACATATATGAAAAGTGGGATCTTGAAAACCCGTACAATCTGGGTTCGGGCTGGGGCAGCGAACCATGGTCACAGCAGGAAATGCCGCTTTCCGATGAGGTAGCTTCCGCTGCCGCCGCGAAAAGCGCAACGGCGGTAGTGGTCATCGGAAGGACCGCGGGCGAGGAGCAGGATAATAAGCTGGAAAAAGGCTCATATTATCTTACCGATACAGAACTCGGAATGCTTCGGACGGTACGCAGACATTTCGGTAAAATGGCTGTGTTACTGAATATCGGCGGGATTATAGATCTGTCTTTCCTTGACGATGCATCAACAGCTCCCGATGCTCTTATGATAGTATGGCAGGGCGGCATGGTAGGCGGAAAGGGAACCGCCCGTGTCCTGACAGGGGAGGTGTCTCCGAGCGGAAAGCTCCCCGACACCATAGCGTACAGAATCTCCGATCACGCTGCCGACAGGAACTTCGGCGACAAGGACAAATGCATCTATGCTGAGGATATCTATGTAGGTTATCGTTATTTTGAGACATTCGCAAAAGAAAAGGTCCGTTATCCGTTCGGTTTCGGACTTTCATATACGGATTTTGAGATAAACTGTGAAAAAGCCGACGCTGTTTCCTGTAACGGCCGTGATATTATATGTATCGAAGCGACTGTAAAAAACATTGGCAGTAAGTATCAGGGAAAACAGGTCGTACAGCTTTATTATGAAGCACCGCAGGGCAGACTCGGAAAGGCTGCGCGTGTTCTGTGCGCATTCGGCAAGACAAAAGAGCTTGCTCCGGGTGAGAGCCAGACCATTGAGCTGCAAATTGATAAGGATTCGCTCAGGTCTTATGATGATTCCGGAAAGACCGGCTTCAGGAACTGCTTTGTAGTTGAGGCAGGGGATTACAACCTGTATATAGGAGCCGATGTACGCAGCGCTGAGAAGTGCTTCAATTTCAATGTCGCTGAAACATACATTCCGGAATCGGCACCTTTCCACAGGAATAATATACAGATGCTTGCCCCGCATACAGCGTTTGACCGTATAATACCTGTAAAAACAGAGAACGCCTATATCGAAGGAAGCGAGCCCGTACCTCTGAGCGAGATCGATACAGATAGGATAATTGCCGATAATATGCCCGCGGAGATACCGCAGACGGGTGACAAGGGCATAAAACTCGCGGATGTAAGGAACGGAAATAACACATTAGACGAATTAATTGCGCAGTTCACTGACGATGATCTTGCGTGCATCATACGCGGTGAGGGAATGGGCAGCCCGAAAGTAACGCCCGGTACAACATCGGCGTTCGCGGGAGTATCAAAGCGCCTCATCGACTTCGGTATTCCCAGCTGCTGCACGTCGGACGGTCCTTCGGGTATGCGTCTCGACTGTGGAACGAAGGCGTTCAGTCTCCCGAACGGGACTATGATCGCTTCGACCTTCAATACAGAGTTGGTATATGAGCTGTTTTCGCTTGCCGGTCTTGAGATAGCCGCCAATAAGGTCGATTGTCTGCTTGGCCCCGGAATGAACATTCATCGTCACCCGCTGAACGGCCGAAATTTCGAGTATTTCTCGGAAGATCCGCTCCTCTGCGGACTTATGGCAGCCGCGGAACTGAAAGGTTTGCATACTGCCGGCGTTACCGGTACCATAAAGCATTTCTGCGCCAACAATCAGGAATACAATCGTCATTTCCTGGATTCTGTTGTTTCTGAAAGAGCGCTTCGTGAGATATATCTTGAAGGCTTCCGTATAGCAGTACAGAACGGAAATGCACAGACTATAATGACTACTTACGGGTCGCTGAACGGTGTATGGACAGCGGGCAATTATGAACTGAACACTATGCTTCTGCGCGGTGACTGGCACTTCAGAGGCATGACGATGACCGACTGGTGGGCAAATATAAACCGCCGCGGCGAAAAGCCCGATAAACGCGACTTTGCCGCAATGGCGAGGGCACAGAACGACACATATATGGTATGTGCCGACGGTGAGAAGCACGACGATAACACTCTGGAAATGCTTGGAAGCGGTGGTCTCACAAGAGGCGAGCTCCAACGCAATGCAAAGAATATTCTGAACTTTGCTATGCACACCCGGGCCATGGACAGACTGCTCGGCTGTGATGAAAAGGTAGAGATCATCAATCGTCCTGCCGAAGAAAGTGAACAGCTTGGAGAGAATGTCAATGTATATACATTTGACAGTGAGGTTACCGTGCCGCTCAATCATGTTTCTGCGAAAAAGGGGACCAGCTATGTATTTGTGCTTGATCTGAAACGTTACGGTGATTATGAGGTAACTATCACGGCAAGCTCCGATGCGGGAGAACTGGCGCAGATACCTGTGACTCTGTTCACTCTGGGGACAGTCTGCGGTAATTTCACATGGAACGGAACCAACGGGGAATATGTGTCCATTTCAAGAAAGACGCCGCTGTTTTCGCGTTTCAGCACGGTAAGACTGTATTTTGCTCAGAACGGACTGAAGCTAAAAGATATAAAATTCAAACTTGTAAGAGAAGGGAAAACATTTATAGATGGCTGATTTCAAGTTACCTGTACACATTACGTCCGCGGCAGGCATAATAAAAAACAGCAGCGGTGAGATACTGCTGATAAGGAGTGAACGCCGCGGCTGGGAATTTCCCGGCGGAATGATCGAACAAGGCGAGGACATAATTAGCGGACTGAAACGTGAGATTTTCGAGGAAACCGGAGCGGAGGTCAGCGTGGGCGAGCTTTTCTGCGTATCTTCAAATACCTGCGTTGAACCCGGCTACAACGGTGTAGATCAGGTACCGCCGAAAACCATATTTGATTTTATATGCAGCTATAAAGGCGGAGAGTTTGTTCCGAATGAGGAAAGCCTTGAAATGAGATTTGTCAAGGAATCAGATGTGCTGGAAATGATCACAGCGCCCGTATATCGTGAACGATTCGGCGCATACCTCGAATACAGAGGGCGTCCGATATATATGAGATACGAAAAATACCCTGAATTCCGGAAATACTTCCAGATAACGATATAAGAAAAATCCCGCTCTGTACAGGGCGGGATTTTTATGATTACTGTCAGAGAAGAGATTTCGGATCGTACTTGGGTGTTACATATACCTTGTCGGGCTTATCGGTGACTTCTTCCTTGAATACTGTCTGCCATTCTTCGGCGGAATAGTCTTCGATAGTGCAGGTGATATAATGATCACTCATTCCGAGAGACTGCGCAAGCGCATTCTTTACGGCCTCTGCGGCCTTTTTCTTCTGTTCCTCGCTTCTTCCTGCGAGCATTTTGATACCGATGTGGGGCATTGTGTTATCCTCCTGTTATTATACTTTCTTAAATACTCTGGATGAGTGCGCTTCGACAGGAACACCCTGTGAAAGATCGAACTTCTCACCGGAGAGTATATCCTCAAACTCATCGCCGATGTTTACGTTGAATGTATGCGCTTCACCGGCATTTATCATGGATACCACGATATCGCCGTTATATTCGCGCTTGAAGGCATAATCGTGATTGTGGAGCTCAAGCTGTTTATAGTCACCGAGAGCGAGTGCTTCACTTTCCGTGCGGAATTCAGCCAGCTTTGCTATGTGTTTTGTAAGGTCGGTGGCTTCACTCTTCTCGAATTTCACACGAAGCGCGTCATCACCGCTCTTCTTGTCGCCTTCCCAGCCATATTCGCTGCCGTAGTATACAGCAGGTGCACCGGGCATCGTGAAAAGCAGGGAATAGATAGGGTTGAGATGCTCTTTGTTTTTAAGCATGGTCGCTATCCTGCTGACATCGTGGTTGTCTACGAAGGAATAGAGCAGCTTTCCTCTGTACAGGCACCAGCTGTCCTTGCCAAACTGTCTGTTGAGCGAGTGGGCTATCTCGAACATATTCATGTCGTTGAAACTTGAATAAAGCCCCTTGTAACATTCGTAATTTGTAACACTGTCCAGCATATCCGGATTCATCCAGCGATTATAATCCCCGTGAAGTGTCTCGCCCATGAGCCAGAAGTCATTTCTGAGCCATTTGCAGTGACCGTGCAGTTCCTTCAGGAAATTGAGATCGAGGCAGTAGGCCACATCGAGACGGAGTCCGTCTATGCCGAATTCCTGGAACCAGCCGGTAATGCAGTCTTTTATGTATTGCTTGACATCTCCGTTGTAGAGGTTGAGTTTAACGAGATCGAAGTGACCTTCCCAGCCCTCATACCAGAAATTATCGTCGTATGGGGACCTTCCGTCGCGCAGGTGGAACCAGTCTTTATACTTGCTCTCCCAGCGGTTCGCACGGACATCCTTGAAAGCCCAGAAATCTCTGCCGACGTGATTGAAAACGCCGTCTATTATGACACGGATGCCGTTCTTGTGCAGTGCGTCGCATACCTTTTTAAAATCGGAATTTGTACCGAGCCTGCGATCGATCCTGGTATAATCCGCCGTGTCGTAACCGTGTCTTGAGGACTCGAATACAGGGCCGAAATATACGGCGTTGAACCCGAGATCCCTGATGCGGGGTATATCGTCAAGCACCGAAAGGATCCTGCTTACAGGTTCACTGGTAAAGTCGTTCGGCTCAAGGGCACCGCAGTAGCCGAGAGGGTAGATGTGATAAAACGAGGATTTTTCATACCATTCCATATTGAAGTCTCCGTTTCCGACTTAATTATTCATGTCTGTATGATGTTTTTCAGTTACAGACATTTTTCAGTCTCGCATTTGTCAGCTTTTTTGATATATTATATCATATTTTTCACCATTTGTCATCAGTTTTTGAAAAAATTTATAAAAAATTGCAATTATCATTATTTGATATCACGGATTTCATATATGTTTAATATGCTATAAAGTTAGCGGCCGCTTACGTTGTTTCGCTGTATAAAGTACACAAAAACGGGGTCTAAAATTGTCTATTATGAGCAGTAGCTTTTTTGACCTTTTTGTGATATAATATCCATTGTATATATGTGTTGTGTTTCACATATGCGAGGACGCTGTGCGGCGATCCAATAAAAGGAGGTTCTATAAATGAGTTCCACACAAAAAGTAAAAGTTGCTTTTAATGGTACTGCCGAGCAGGAAAAGGCTCTCCGCAGTATGATTAATGAGCACAAGGGACAGGCTGGCGCGCTCATGCCTATCCTTCAGAAAGCACAGGAAATATACGGCTATCTGCCTATCGAAGTGCAGAGCATAATTTCCGAAGAGACCGGCATACCGATGGAAAAGATCTACGGTGTTTCCACGTTCTATGCTCAGTTCTCCCTTTATCCCAAGGGTAAATACAGGATCTCTGTATGTCTCGGTACGGCTTGTTATGTAAAGGGCTCCGGCGATGTATTCAATGAGCTTAAGAAAGAGCTTGGCATCGAAGAAGGCCAGTGCACACCCGACGGTAAGTTCTCTCTTGACGCGTGCCGCTGCATAGGCGCCTGCGGACTTGCGCCCGTTATGACCGTCAACGACGACGTTTACGGCAAACTCACCAACGACCAGCTTAAGGGCATTCTTGCTAAATATGCGGATTGATCGCTGATTATTACATCTAAAGATCGAAAGGAAAATTCAAATATGGAGCGTAAAGTATTAATTTGCGGCGGTACCGGCTGTACTTCTTCCGGAAGCATGAAGATCGCTGACAAGCTGGAAGCAGTCATAAAGGAAAAAGGTATTGCCGATCATGTAAAAGTAGTAAGGACAGGCTGTTTCGGTCTGTGTGCTCTCGGCCCTATTATGATAGTATATCCTGAGGGAACATTCTATTCCATGATGAGCGAGGAGCATATTGAAAAAATAGTTGAAGAACACCTCATTAACGATCGCATCGTTGAGGAGTATGTTTATGAAGAAACAAAAACTCCCGACGGAATCATCGCATACAATGAGACTAATTTCTATAAAAAGCAGAACCGCGTAGCACTCCGCAACTGCGGTGTCATAAACCCTGAGAACATTGACGATTATCTTGAGAAGGACGGCTATAAGGCTATCCAGAAGGTACTCAAGGAAATGACACCTCAGCAGGTCATTGACGTAGTTCTGGCTTCCGGTTTAAGAGGCAGAGGCGGTGCAGGCTTCCCGACAGGAAGAAAATGGCAGCTCGCCAAGGATCTTGTAAAGGACGCTGACCAGAAGTATGTATGCTGCA
>JAEEJW010000029.1 GCA_016282095.1 Ruminiclostridium sp.
GCAAGGTTCAGCTCGTAGGCGACGACCTGTTCGTTACCAACACAGAGAGACTTGCAAAGGGCATCAGCCTCGGCGCAGGCAACTCGATCCTCATCAAGCTCAACCAGATCGGCTCCGTATCCGAGACCCTCGAAGCTATCAAGATGGCTCACAAGGCAGGCTACACAGCTATTTCTTCTCACCGCTCCGGTGAAACAGCCGATACAACCATAGCTGACCTCGCAGTTGCTCTCAACACCTGCCAGATCAAGACAGGCGCACCCAGCAGATCCGAGCGTGTTGCAAAGTACAACCAGCTCCTCCGCATCGAGGAAGAACTCGGCGAAAGCGCTTGCTATCCGGGTATGGCTGCATTCAACGTGAAGAAGTAAGCAAATTACCCGCTCACCTTAATTAAACACAAAAGGGAAGGACTCATCAGAGCCCTTCCTTTTTGAATATTTTGTGAAAAATGCATAAATATTCAAAATGCTATTGCAAAATTTAGAAGTATTTGTTATAATATAAAATGTATAGTGTAAACTAAGGTGGGTGAAAATATGCAGAACGACAGCTTGACCGGACTGCTCACCTTCGAAGATTTCCTCTCCCAGGCAGGAGTGGAGATCTGCGATAAGAGCAAGGCATACATGATCGCTGCGGCAGATATTACCGATTTTCATTTCATAAACGTAAATCACGGCTATGATGTCGGTGACGATGTGCTGCGGGACGCTGCGGATTTCATAAGGGACTGTCTTCCCAATATGATATGCGCCTGCAGGTCACATTCCGATCACTTTTTAATGCTTATCAGCGTACAGGATACAGAATACGAACGCGTGATGAATGAAACACAGAGACTCAAGGAGCGAGTCAAGGAGATGATCGGGCGCCGTGCGTCGGATATATCCCCTAACATCAACGTGGGCCTTTATTTCGTAGAGCCGGGCGAGGAAAACGTAGTCGCGGCAGTCGATAAGGCAAATGTTGCCCGCAGGACGAACAAGGGCAGTTATAATATACCATGTGTAGTGTATTCGGAGCATCTTATGGATATTAAGGAAAACAGCGCAAAAATACTTCCCATATTCGATGACTCTTTCAGGAAAGAGTCCATCAGAGTTTATCTCCAGCCGAAGATATCCTCTGAAACGAAGAAGATAATCGGTGCCGAGGCGTTGTCGAGACTTGTGGACGACGAAGGCAATATAATCCCCCCGGCAAGGTTCATCGCCGCGCTGGAGCAGACAGGCAGGATAATAGAGCTGGATTTCTATGTGCTGTCATACATCTGCCGTCTGATACGCAAATGGATAAACGAGGGCATCGAGCCCATAACGATATCCTTCAACCTCAGCCGTATGCACTTCTTCAGCTCGACAGTCGTTGAGGATATAATAAAGCTGGCGGAAGAGCATAATGTTCCTCCCCAGTACCTTGAGATAGAAGTTACCGAGTCCGTTTTCTTCGAGGCGCAGGAAATGATAGTCGCAAAAGTGCAGCAGCTCCGCGATTACGGCTTCAAGGTGAGCGTCGATGACTTCGGTTCCGGTTATTCGTCGCTGAGCCTTATCGGCGTGCTTCCCGTTGATGTCGTGAAGCTTGACAAGAGTTTCGTCAAGGAGAGCCTGAAATCCCCGAGAAGCGGCGACCTGATGAAAGGCCTTATCCGCATACTCAACGAGATACAGCTGGAAATAGTCTGCGAAGGCGTCGAGACGCCCGAGGAAGAGAAAATGGTCAACGAGTACGGATGCAGCGAGGTGCAGGGCTACCTGTACGACAAGCCGATACCCACCGATGAATTTGAATCCAAGTATATAAAGTGACAGCAAAGCGCGGCGGAGACAGTCTGCCGCGCTTTTTCATGCCTTCCGGGACAATAAAATACTGCTCTTATGTCTTGACTTGTATATCGAAATATGGTATAATATCAGCACGCAGATTAAATAAAGGAGTGAAGCCAATGAAATATACTATGCGGCTTACCGCGCTGGCACTATGCGTTTCTCTGGTGCTCTGCGGCTGTGATACGAACAAGCCCGCACAGACCACAACTGCTGCCGGAACCACCGCCGCTGTGACCGAAGCTCCTGCCGCGGCTGTAGATTACGGCGAGATGCGTGATATACCGCTGAAAGAACTCATCGGTGAGATGAAGACAGGCTGGAATCTCGGCAATACCCTTGATGCCCCCGAGGGCGAGACAGCATGGGGCAATCCGCAGACCACAAAGGAAATGATAGACTTTGTCGCGGAAGGCGGCTTCAATGTGATACGCCTCCCCACATCGTGGGGTATGCATATAGACGATGCGAACGGCTACAAGATAGACGAAGAATGGCTCGCCAGAGTCCATGAAGTCGTTGATTACGCCTTCGACAACGGAATGTATGTAATACTGAACACACATCATGAAACATCGTGGATAAAGCCGGTTTCCGAGGAACTGGACAATGTCCTGCCTAAATTCAGGGCGCTGTGGAAGCAGATAGCCGAGAGCTTCGAGCCCTACGGTGACCACCTTCTGTTCGAGGGACTTAACGAACCCCGTATAGAGGGCGGCCCCAACGAGTGGAACGGCGGCACAAAGGATAACCGGGCGGCTCTGAACGTGCTGAACAAGGCCTTTGTTGATACGGTCAGAGAGACCGGCGGCAATAATTCGAAGCGCGCGCTGCTGATAACAACGGTAGCTGCCGCGGTAGTAAACTCCACGCTGAAAGCGCTGGAAATACCCGATGACGACCGGGTACTGATCTCGCTGCACGCCTACACGCCCTACAATTTCACATATCATCCCAAATCGGAGTGGGAAGTCTATGAGTTCACGGATCAGGTCGGCAATGATATAGACAGCGTGTTCGACACCATAGACAGCTACTTCACAAGCAAGGGGATAAATGTCATTATCACCGAGTACGGCTCCCAGAGCAAGAGCAAGCCCATAACGGAGGAGCGCATAGACGACGAGAACGTCAAGTGGGTGAAGTATTTCCTGAACCGCGCCAAGCAGTCCGGGATCCCCTGCGTATGGTGGGACAACAACTGCTATTACGGCAGCGGCGAGCGTTTCGGCATATTCGACCGCAGGAACATGAAGTGGTTCGTGCCGGATCTGGTAGAAGCAATAATGAGCGTTTATAAATAATACAAGCAAAAGGAAGGAAAAAATCAATGGACAAGAACATTCCCTACAAAACCTATCTTTCGGAAGACGAGATGCCGAGACAGTGGTACAATATGCGTGCCGATATGAAAAACAAGCCCGCGCCGCTGCTCAATCCCGGGACTCACAAGCCAATGACCGCGGAGGAGCTCTCCGTTGTGTTCTGCGACGAACTCGTTCAGCAGGAGCTTGACAATACCACCGCGTATATCGATATCCCGCAGGAGATACTCGACTTCTATAAGATGTACCGTCCCTCTCCGCTGGTAAGGGCATACTGCCTTGAAAAAGTGCTGGACACTCCCGCGAAGATCTACTACAAATTTGAGGGCAACAACACCTCCGGCAGCCACAAGCTCAACAGCGCCATAGCGCAGGCATATTACGCAAAGAAGCAGGGCCTGAAAGGCGTTACCACCGAGACCGGAGCAGGCCAGTGGGGCACGGCTCTCTCGATGGCGTGTGCTTATCTCGGCCTCGACTGCAAAGTGTTCATGGTAAAGGTATCCTATGAGCAGAAGCCCTTCCGCCGCGAGGTAATGAGAACTTACGGCGCGTCCGTGACACCTTCGCCGTCGGAAACAACGGAAGTAGGCAAGAGGATACTCGCAGCTCACCCCGGCACCACGGGAAGCCTCGGCTGCGCTATCTCCGAAGCCGTTGAAGTGGCGGTAGGAAGCGAAGGTTACAGATATGTGCTGGGTTCCGTGCTGAATCAGGTGCTCCTGCACCAGTCTATAATCGGTCTCGAAACACACGCGGCGTTCAAGAAACTCGGCGTCAAGCCCGATGTCATCATCGGCTGCGCAGGCGGCGGCTCGAACCTCGGCGGTCTTATCTCCCCGTTCATGGGCGAGAAGCTGCGCGGCGAGGCTGATTACAGGATAATCGCGGTAGAGCCCGCAAGCTGCCCGAGCTTCACACGCGGCAAGTACGCTTATGACTTCTGCGACACCGGAATGGTATGCCCGCTGGCCAAGATGTACACACTCGGCAGCAACTTCATTCCGTCGGCAAACCATGCGGGCGGTCTCCGCTACCACGGCATGAGCAGCACTCTGTCCCAGCTTTACGCGGACGGCCTTATGGAAGCTGTCTCCGTTGAGCAGACCAGCGTATTTGCTGCTGCCGAACAGTTCGCGAGAACAGAGGGCATACTCCCCGCACCGGAGAGCAGCCACGCTATCCGCGCTGCGATAAACGAAGCGCTCCGCTGCAAGCAGACAGGCGAGGAGGAGACCATAGTATTCGGTCTCACCGGTACAGGCTACTTCGATATGGTAGCATACCAGAAGTACAACGACGGCGTTATGTCCGACTATATCCCCACAGACGAAGAGATAGCGGAGAGCCTCAGCAAGCTCCCGAAGATAGACTGATAACAATAAAAATGACCGCCGCGGGACCCGATGTTCCGCGGCGGTCTTTGTTTATCTGAAATAATAGATCATCATATCTTCATATTTTATATTCCCGTCGAAAGGCACCGTCCTGTCCGGATCGAGGTAAGCGGTATAGCCTTCTCTGCCGAACGCCGTGACGGAATACCTGCCGTTGTAGGGAAGTGTGAAAGTCTCTTCGTTTTCCGTACCGTAGTCGTAGACTGCGGTGACAGTCTTCATTTCCGAGTCTGTGCTGTTCATGGTCTCTGTGGCAATAGCCATGACCATTTTCATGAAATCCGGCTGATTGACGTCATACTGGAGATATGAGTAGTAATAGGTGTAGACTTTTCCCGACTGCAATCGCAGGAAATTCTTGTTATATTCAAGCTCCAGCGTCGTCGGATTGAAGTTGTAGCGGTGGTCGAGCTTTGCGAACCAGTACTGGGTGTTGTAGAGCCTGTATCTGTCGATGTATTCCTGAATATACCTGTCATCGCTGCGTGTGCGCATGATAAGGATATCCTTCTTGTCCTCGGACTGCTCGAAAGCGGTAATATACTGCCCGGTGGCGGTATAGTCGGAGAAGAATTCGTGACGGCCGGTCTTGTAGTACTTTTCGTATTTCTCGTCGTCGCTCATTATATACCAGTTGTACGCGAGGATCGGCAGAGCGTCGTCCCCGTAGCGCATGAACCACTGGCCGCCGTTGAAATAGACGGTGGTCTGCCAGGTCCCGGGCTTCGGGTCATAGAATTCGTAGAAGAAGATATCCTTGTCGGTATAGGTGCCGAAGCCTCTGTACGGCATATCCTTGACTTCGACGGTAGCGTAGCAGTTCTCATGCCTTGAAAGGATATTGTCTATGTCGTTGACCTGTGCCAGCTGATCGAGGGTGATGTTTGTACCGGCGAGTTCCGGGGGAGTCACGGACAGAGCCGTGCCTGTCCCGCAGCCGGAAAGCATCAGAGCCGCAGCAGCAGCGACAGCGGAAATTTTAAGAAGATGTTTTTTCATAGCTGTTCCTTTGTAATTTGTTTTACTGATATTATATAATATTTGCCGCTCAATGTCAAGAACAATGAATGTGCTGAAAATGCGTTCGGAAATAAGAAAAAATCCGTCTGCCACAAAATTGACAGACGGTTTGGAAGCGGCGGCTCGCCGCTGGGGTGGGATGTGGGATTCGAACCCACGATCTTCAGATCCACAATCTGACGCGTTAGGCCAACTACGCTAAGCCCACCATAAACAAATATCGAATGACTGTTTAATATTATACAACATAA
>JAEEJW010000030.1 GCA_016282095.1 Ruminiclostridium sp.
TACGCTCATGTAAAGTTTTCCGATAACGGCACAAGAAAGCTCTCGCGCCACATTTCCGAGGGCATTGCGAAGCTGATCGACATACCCGAGGGAGGAAAGGGGCTCGACATCGGCTGCGGCAGCGGTATGCTGACCATAGCCTGCGCAAAGCGCTGCCCCGGTGCCATGATGATCGGTATAGACCTGCCGTCGGCCTGCGGAGTTTCCTCGCGCAGAAAGCTGTTTGAATACAATGCCGAAACAGAGGGCGTAAGAGAACGGACCGAGTTCGTTGAGGGCAGTATAACAGACCTGCCCTTCGAGGACGAGACCTTTGATGCCGTGACGGGAAATGTCCCGGCGGTAAGATCACACGGTGATTTCTGCAAGATAGTTTCCGGCGCTCTGCGTACACTGAAAAAAGGCGGCGTATTCGCTGTACACGATATCGTCACTCCCGACCGCTGCGGCGATATACAGGCGTTTATGCAGGCCCTTCGCGATGAGGGCTATGAAAAAGTAGAGCTCATCGATACCACCGGCGGTCTGTTCATGACGGAAAGGGAAGCAAAGCTGCTTATGATGAAAGGCTCCGCTGTATTGTACGGTAAAAAGTAAGAGCGTGTTTTCGGAAACTGAGAAATAAAAAATTTATTTTAAACTATTGAAATAATCGGAAATATATGTTATAATAAAAAATACAGAAAATAACGGGAGGTAAAAAATCATGAATGACGCTCTTTCTTTACAGCTTTTTGCCTTTGACTGCAACGGTATAACACCCGAGCAGCACGATAACGCGATCGCCGCGATCAAGAAGTTCGGCAGCGCGCTCCGCAAGACCGGCAGACAGCAGAACGTTTCCGGTATCCTCTTCGTCGCTGATGAGGATATCAAGGTAGTCAATATGCCTCTGCGCAAATATAAGGTCGATGAGATAAGGATAGGCGGAGACAGCACAGGCGCCTGCCCGATGCTCGACCGTACAGCGAAGCTCATGGACGATGTGGGCGTAAGGCTCGCGGGGACTCCCGAGGAAGAGCGCCCCTCGCAGGTCATACTCACGATCATAGTTTTCGGCCGCGACAACGCCAGCAAGCAGTGCACCTATGAGCAGCTCCACGATATGATAGCTCATCAGAGAGATGTTTATAAGTGGAAGTTCTTCCTTATGACCGATTTTTCGATCAATATGGAGAAGCTCGGTATTGCCGAAGACGATACTATCATGATAAAGAAAAGCGAGAAGAACTGGTTCAAGCGCCCATTCGCGGAGCTTACCGAAAAGCTCGTTGCTTATCTGCCTCACTGAAAACAATATAAAAAAGAGGAGCGCGGGCTCCTCTTTTTTGTTATTCCTGTATTTCCGTCGGCAGCTCTTCCTTTGCGGGCTCTTCCGTTTCCGGAGCTGACTGTTCTTCCTTTGTGTGCGGCCTTTCCGTGGGCTTGACCGTCCGCACTCCGTATTTTACAAGTTCAGTCGCTGCCATAAGGAAGCCGCCGAACAGCATCGCGCCGCCGCCGAATGAATAATCGCCGTAGCCCGCCATGTTATAGGAGTTTATCGCGATCACCATAGGATATATGCCTACCAGCAGCATATGGATCATACCTCCGACCATTACCACGAAGGACGCTGTGTTCAGCGCGGTTATGACCTCGGAGATGAACGGTGTGCCGAACTTCTTGACCTGTACCATAGCGACTATCATGAATATTACGGAGACGATAAGGATAAGCACATCGACGCCTTCGACCGCCAGTTTCCAGACAGCCTCGCTCTCACTTAAATCGAGGGTCGGCGAAATCAGATGCCTGACGAACGAGTAGCCGCATACTGCCAGCGCTATTCCCGATATGATGCTTACTGTTGCTATCAGTACCGCCGGTTCGAGTATCTTGATGTTTCTTTCGTCTTTCATGGTATTACCTCTCTCTTATCGTGTCATTATGTAAAAAACATCCTGCGCGGAGCCCACGCTCCCGGAACGTATGGGCATAAGCGCCCTGAACGTAACAATCCTCAAAACATTAAATATTATACCACATATCCGTGAGAATGTCAATAATTGTCCCTGTAATCGGACACTTTAAGCGAAATACGCAGCGGATGATTGAAAAATTGCGTGGTATGTGCTATAATATAATAGAATAATTATAAGGGGTGAACGGAGCGGTGGACGAAAAGGCGCAGCTTGAGAACATATACAGGCTGATACAGCAGATATCGCAGGACGATAAGCTGAAAAAGAACGTGTCCGAAGACGGCGTCTACCGCGATGAACTTATCCTGCGCACGGCTGCGCAGATACCGCGGCCTGCCGCGAGGGCAGCTGTGCCGAAACGCATCAGGGATATGCGGGACCTCGCCTTTGCCGACAATATGTACTGGCAGCCGAAGGAACGGGTGTTCCTAGCTCAGGCGGAGTTCATGGAGGACTACGAGGACGACCTTGAATACAACGGCCGATTTGAGCGCTGTTTACCGACTTATGCGGATTTGAATATCGAACAGCTCCGGGGCTATTTCACATGGCGGGCCGCTGCACGCAGGGGAGAATTCAGACCTGTTCCCGAAGCCTTTGTCAGCATACTGTGCTATGAGCTGATAAACGGTATAGGTGTCGGCTCTCCCGTGGAAAGTATCGCGAGACTGGCTGAGATACGGGATAACTGCGATATATCCGCCCCGCTGAAAGCAGAAATCGGACGCTGGATAAAAGATCTCGTTATATATCACCGCCTGCCTGTCGGGCTTGCCGACATTCCCGGCACCGGGATGCCGGAAGCAGTTTCGGCGCTGATAAACTGCGCGGAGCGAGGCGATGAGGAAGTTTTCGCAGCGGTGGTGCTGCTTTCGTCATATAATATCGAAAAATCGCCGTTCTATAAAGCATACCCCGAGGAATTCCGTACTGTAGCCTGCGTGCTTATGCGCAGCCTTGCGGAGAATGCCGCCGCGGACCCTTCTATGCCGTCGCTGAGCGCGATAATGGGTACGCGTGCGAGAACGTATTATCCGCTTTTCCGAAGCGCTGTATTTGTCGATAAGATGCGTGACCGCAGCTTTGTGTATGAGTTGAACGACTGCGAGCGCTATGAGTGCGTGAACGGCGTCTGGTACTGTGATAAAATAAGCATTACACCCGGCGGGAACCGCGCTCTCGGTGAGCTTATGCGTTCGGTGGACTTTTTTATGCGCCGGAGATATAAGTTCAGATTCAGACTCGGCGGCTGTTCGGCTTCACCGGAGACCGGCAGGCTGATCGAAGCCGCCATGGACAGGCTCGA
>JAEEJW010000031.1 GCA_016282095.1 Ruminiclostridium sp.
CACAATACAACCAATTGTTTCCGAGCATAGCTGCCTATCTATGCTTATGTTTGTGCAAAATAGTCCCGCTTCCTGAATAATGCAGTCACAAAGTGCGCCAGGAGCCTGCCGGTAGTAAGACGTTTTATATGTACATTGTTTTTCGGGTTCATCAGCATTTTCTTTACAAAGAATTGTGCGACGACATCTGGTGTTTCAGCGACGATGTTGTAAAAGCGCTTTGTTTTATCGGGAAGATCTATCTTCTTCCCTGCTCCCGATGCGTTCGTGAGAAAATCGGTCGCCATTATTCCCGGTGAAAGTCTGCCGGCTCTGACCGTACTCTGCCGTTCGTCAAGCTCTTTTGCAAGTGCGACAGTAAAGTGTGTGACGGCTCGCTTGCTTGTACCGTACATATTTAAGCCAAGCATCATAGCATCGTTGCTGCCGTAGCCCTCGATATTGTAAATGTATCCTCCGCACGGCTGCGTTTCCATAAGCTGAACCGCGATCTTACTTCCGATAACTGCACCTCGGAGATCCGTATCCAGAACAGCATCTATCTCATCTTCGCCAAGCTCCCATACAGCTTTCATCTGCTGATTTACGCCTGCGTTGTTAATCCATATATCAACTGTTCCGAACTTTTCTGCGGAATATTCCGCAAGCGCGTGAAGTTCCTCCGCCGATGTGACATTTGCGCGGAAGCCCGCAACACTGCCGCCGCTATTTACGTTTTCCAGAGCTTTTACCGCAGCTTCAAGCCTTTCCGCGTTCATGCCGTTGAGCATGACATTCCAGCCGTTTCTGCGGAATTCCTTTGCCATCTCAAATCCGAGACCTCTCGTACGTCCTGTTATTACTGCTGTTTTCATGGCTTCGCCTCGTTTGTTCATAATTGTGCAAATGCAGATAATATTGCGGTTTAAATCATTATACGCTTCTCAAACCTGAACATACCGTCCGGGAACTGATCGTCGGCATTGTGCTCACCGTCCGGATCATTCGGGTCCGGGTGATGACTATTGTAAAACTCTACGATGTGAAATCCGCAGCGGTTGACATAAAAATGAATATTCCGCTTTTCAAAATACGGAGTGACAGTCTCCCACACCCTGACCTCCGGGTGCAGCTTCTCAACCTCGCACCAGGCGGCATATCCGATGCCCTTGCTGTGAACCTTCGGTGAAACAAAGAGTATTTCAAGCTCGCCGCGTTCTTTCTCCGTACTTATGATAACGCCGCCGAGCATCTCACCGCCGACAACGATGCGGTATGCTTCGCCGCTGTCAATGCACATTTCGATCGTCCGGCGGGAAATGATCTGGTCACCTTCCTCGAAATGATCGTCACGCAGCCCGAATTCCTCCAGCGCTCCGTAATTGAACGCTTCCTGATTGTCAAGGACAAACTGCTCTCTGTCATCCGGCTCTAATGGCAGCAGCTTTACAGCGGTATACTGCATTTTGCTGCCTCCTTTGTAATTTCGGCATTCAGGTTTTCCTCTTTTTCAAAGAACGCCTTTTTCAATTGTTGTCACCTCGTTATTTTTTCAATTATTCTCATTCAGCAGATACAAGACCGTAGGTCTTAACTTTCAGGCGATACTGTCAGTATTCTTTTCAGGTATTTCTGCTTACCATTCATTTTGTAGTCTTTATCGCCGCTGCACCTGTGAGATACCACTTATTGTTTTTGGTTATTTTGTTCTTTGCTTTTACGGGCGCAGCGTTATAAGCTCCCACTCACACCTTGCCTCTGTGCGGGCAGGAACTCCCCAGCCGCTCTCCCCTGCACTGACATAAAGGAGCGTATTATCCCTTTCATACTCGCCGTATGCCTCAATGCCTGCCGCAATGTAAATAAACCGCAGCGGGAAAAGCTGCCCGGCGTGGGTGTGCCCCGAAAGCTGAAGCGCGGCATTCTGCTTCCGGCGCTGTTCTTCATCAAACGGTTGGTGGTCTGCAACTATCAGAGCGCCCTCGCCCTCATAGGGGTTTTTAAGCTCGTCCCAGCCGGCGCGCTTATCACCTGCACTTATATCTTCGCGCCCGAGCAATACAAGGTCATCTGCCACCTTTACATAATCATCGCTCAGTATTATTATGCCTGCGTCCTCTATCGACCTGATGAGCTGCTCATCGGTATATGATCTTCCGCCGATGTATGAGGCGTTCGGCTGCCTGTCGTGGTTGCCGTAGACAAAGTATACGGGCGCATCTATCTCACCTATTGTCTCATAGGTCTTTACCATATCTTCATATGTGGTAAGCTCGTCCGTCACATCGCCCCCTAAGATAACAAACTCGGGCTTCTGCTGATTGATCTTTTCACAGACTTCTTTTAAATTGTCAAGCGACTGCGCTGTGCCTGCGTGGATATCACTTACAAAAGCAAACGTATGCTCCTGCTCTAACCCGTTTACCACCCATTGGTGCTCATGCATTATGACGTTTGTGGCGTTCCATATACTCAGTGAGGTTATCGCCGCACAGAAAAGCACGCTTAAAATTCCGCACTGAATAAGGCTGCAGACGTATATCTCGCTGCCCTTATCTCTTTTGGTGATTACCCTGATAATATACTCGGCTATGCTGCCCGTCACATCACCGATAAGCGCCAGATAGAGCGCTCCGAGAAGCTCTGTAGTCTTATAGGCGATGATGTTGTCTGTCGCTATGAGAAAAAACGCCGCTGCAGGAATCAGCAGGATCTTTACCGCAAACACAAGCGTTCTTGCGGTGCGAAACGGCTTTCTTCTCAGCGGCAGCTGAATTGCAAAAAGTGCTGCCATTACGATGATTATTTCTATCACCCAGAGTATTACTTTTTGTGTTACCATAAAAACCTCGATCTTCTGTATTCTATGGAATATTATAACATTTAAAGCAGGCCTCGTCAAGAACCGTTTTTCAGCCTGCCGCGCTTTTTTACACATAATTCACGGCGTTATCAGTATCATTCCTGCGTTTGCGGCGAAAGA
>JAEEJW010000032.1 GCA_016282095.1 Ruminiclostridium sp.
AAGGACAGGAAGCTACCGAAGCAGTTCACGGAATCGCTTCCGAACGATGTCACACTCGGCAGGATAATCAACGGTGACAGCGTTTCTTATGAGGTGCTGCGGAAAACGCTGATGCTGCTGAAATTCCATAACTTTTATATCAACGCATACAACGACGATGAACAGACAACCTACGATAATTTGCAGGATTTCTATGCGGAGCTGAACAATGTCCTGTACGACTGCGGATTTGCTCCGATATATGAACGTCACCCGTTCGACTGCCTTCTTCTGTACTGTGCAAACTCGCTGGAGCCGATAGACACGCTCCACCTTGTCGGAAAGTTTTAAGAATCAATTTTTATAAGTGCTATACAAATTGTGTTATCATGAAAGAAAGAAGGTCGATACAATGGAAAATTTACTTAATACCGGCTATGTGCTGAAAGCCGAAAACCGTGAATACAGGATAATTGACATCATCGGCAGAGGTGCGAATACTGCCGCATACATCGCAGAATGCGTGCATGACAGCCTGACGAATACATGTATTTTGAAACAGTATGGGCCGCATGATACAGACAATTATGAAAACGGAAAGCAGCGTTTTATCGAAGCGGCGAAACAGCAGAATAAGATACGGCAGCTCACCGCGCTTACCAATCAGACACCGCCGGTTTGTCACATCTTTGAAGCCAACGGAACAGCGTTTTCCGATGTTGCAATTTACAACGGAAACACGTTGAACAAGCTTACTGACCTGACATTGCAGCAGTATATGGAGATATGCCTGACGATAGCAAAAACTGTGGGATATTATCACAGGTCGGGATTCCTTTGTCTCGACCTCAAACCGGAAAATATCTTTGTTTTGCAGAACTCAGATGACGATACTATCACTCAACTCGTGGAGTTTATCGACTTTGACAGTGTTCACAGTACCGTTGAAAACGCGGAACATCGGGTCTGGTCATATACGCGGGAATGGGCTGCGCCGGAACAGACTAATCCGTATTCATCGTCGAATATATCCGCCGCGACGGATATTTATACTATCGGCGAGATCGTGTTTTTCCTGCTGTTCGGTCGGCATTCGACCGACAGCGAACACCGCGGATTTTCCGAATATCCGTTTGATGAATGCAAGCGGGAATTCCGGAAATATGTGATGCGGCTCGATGTCCGCGCGATGTTCACGGAGCTGTTCCGGAACACTCTGCGCTCGTCAACCGCGAATCGTTTCGACAACACCGAACCGCTTGTGAAGCTGCTTGAAAAGCTGATTTACGAGCTGTCCCGCAAGGACTACATTATACCGCGTCTGCCCGCTGTTTCACCTATTTTTGTGGGCAGAGATGAAGAGATGAAGCGCATATCCGACAGTCTCGCAGATAACCGTGTGCTGTTTATCACGGGTATTGGCGGTATCGGCAAAAGCACGCTTGTCCGGAACTTCATCAACCGACAGAAAACGAACTATGATGTGATTGCGTATCTCGAATACGCGGGCGATATCAAAAGTACATTCACAGACGATTTGCAGCTCCAGATCAGCACCGTGACCCGTCATGACGATGAAAGCGTTGATGAATATTTCACGCGCAAACTGTCCTGTTTCAGAAACATTTGTGAAAATAAAAAAGTCCTGTTCGTTATCGACAACTATGCCGATATGCTGAACAAGGACGTGCAGAAAATAATCGACTGCGGATATGATACGATAATTGTGACCCGCCGGCAGCTCCCGAAGAATAGCTTTGCGGTAATGACTATAGACGCTATTGCGGACAGCGCAGAGCTGCACAAGCTGATAGAATTGAATCTCGAAAGACCGATGACAAAAGAAGAGCGAAAATGCTTTGACGAGATAATCAGTCTTGTACAGGGTCACACACTCGTGCTGGAACTCATCGCCCGTCAGATAGCTGCCGGAAAGCTGAATATCGGGACTGCACTCGAACTGATAAAAGCGAACGGTTTCTCGAATTTTTCGGAAAACCAGATCGGTAACTACAAGGACGGCGAAGAAGTTTACGACACTCTTTCCGCGATAATTACAGCTCTGTTCGACGCGAGCAAGTTGACCGATAAACAGATGATTGCACTTAAAACCATGTCGCTGTTCGATGTGCGCGGTTTCGATACCGATACGATCACAAGAATAATAAAACCTGTCGATATTGATACGCTCTGCGAGCTGCACCGCGATGGCTGGCTGTATGCAGGTGATCGTGTGCGCGTTCATTCCGTTATCGTTGAAGCAATGCGTAATCTGCCTTGGGCAGATTCGATCTGCGACAAGGACGTTATGAAGCTTCACAAAAATGTAATTGCTATCTATGAAGGTACAGCGAATGCCGCGCAGATAAACGAGATCGTGAAGCAGGCTGACAAGTACGCAGGACTGCATCCGCGCCACTTTATCAAGGGTATGTATTTTGACATGATCGGCAGCTACTATGACACGGTGATAAATGGCGCTTATGTTCCGTACAACAAGGAAGAAGCAGAGCCGATAGAAAAGCTGATCGACGCGCTGGACAATGCTATCGGTGAGATGCAGGAATCCGAAGACCCCGATGCCGAAACGTATCTTGCCGGATATTACCTCTCACTTGCGAGCATCTTTATCCGGAGCGCTCCGGCATATCACGATGATGCCGCCGAACTAATTGACATGGCTGCCGGTCTGATCGGCAACGAGCCGGAATACAGCGAGAATCACTGCTATCTGTATATGGTTTCGACGTGGTATTCGACACTTGTTGTTCCAGACGCTGGACGCACAAAAGAATTGACGGAAAAGGCTGCCGAGACCGCTACGAAAGCGTTCCCGACTGACCTTGAGATCATCGACATTATCCATATCCCGACCGCGAATTGCTGGTTCTATCACAACGATTTTGAAGCTGCGGCTGTGAAACTGAACGAAGCTGTCCGGATATGTGAGAAATATCCCGACAAGCTGCCGTATATCGACAAGAAGTGCGAGCTTCTGTCTTGTCTGCTCGATGTTTACTACGAATTGCAGGATATGACGAAATGCCGGGAGCTGATTTCCGAAATCGACATTATCAATGATGAATACAGGGAACAAGGTGTGTTCAGAGAAGTCAATGAAAAAATCCGACAAGCGATTCAATGTGAAATCTGACCTATAATTTATAAAAAACTGTATATACTGAAGTTCCGGGCAGGCTAAACCTGATTGATAAAATCACGGCTTCTGCTTCTCGATTACGGGCTTTCTACCGAGTATAATCCATGAAGTTGAAGCCTATGCTCTTGTAAACATCCGGAGCACCCGGAAGCGAGAACAAATTTGCGAAAATGAGATTGTAGATATCGTCTCCGAGAAAAACAACAAACAATGTCACAGCTGTCACAATGAAAACCTTCTTCGGAAGCTTCAGCGCAAGGTAATATATCCCCGGCAGCATGACATAAACGAGAATCAGCCCGAATATTCCGAATACCGTAACGCTGCGCAGACACACAAAACCGTATAGGCTCCCGAAACCGAGTATCTCTGTATCGTAGTCCCAGAATTTAAGGCCGGTGATAAGATATACTCCGAGTCCGGAGAAGAATTCAAGGATACCGGTGGACACAAAGCTTATGATAAATACAAGCAGCGGTTTTTTCTTCAGCTTAAATGTAAGGAACCATATTATCAGCGAGCCGTAGGCGTATATATTTATCCACGGAAGGAAGTTTCCTCCGCGCCAGTAGAATTTATCGAAGCCGCCGTTTATCCAGTAGAATATGAATTCATACACCCAGCCGAAAATACCGCTTATCACAACGACAAGCAATACTATACTGACAAACAGGCTTCTCTCCGGCTTTATCACGGAATCGATATAATCATTGTAGAATTTTTTCATATATTACTGCCCTTCCGATGTGATGCTCCCAGCATGGCCTTTTCAAGCGTATCTGAGTCTATAAGTATTATAACATAGATATATATTTTTTTCAACCCCTGTGTATCAATTTTTCACATTTATGCGGAATCGGGCGGTACGGCTGCTTATAAAGTCTGGTTGACTTCATACATATTTACGGCGATGAAATTCCGATTTAAAAATAAGACAATATGGCTTCCGGAGCGGAAGACCGAACTTGCAAGTCAGTAGAGTCAACCCATATACTTTCGAAACAGAAATCCGCACTGTTACTTTTTTCGTAATAGTGCGGTCTGGTTTTTATTGACGGACTTCAGGTATGTTCGCGTCCATGTACATAATCGGCTTGCCTTTGCTGCCGGAATAGGTCAGAACGTCCGGCTCCTCGTCACCGGCAGTCACGGCAATTACCATATCACAGATTGAAAGAAAACGCAGCAGATAAAGAGGAATTCTCTGAAAAGTATTGACAAAATCATTGTAATATGCTATGTTTACAAAAAACTGCACAAATGAAATTCATCCCGAAAGGAAACTCATAATGAAAAAGGCAATTGCACTTATAGTTTTACTGACTATGCTTTCAACCGTGTCCGCCTGCTCCGGGAAAACCGAAGCAACAAAGTATCTGCAGTACGCTTCCATGTCTCCTGAGGAAATAGTCGCCGGGATGACACTTGAGCAGAAGACAGCTCAGATGGTACAGCCCGCTGTCTACAATGTATCGAAAGGCAGCATGAAGAAAAATGACTACGGCAGCATCCTTTCGACTACGGAATGTATTGACGCGGCCAGATGGCGGAGGACTGTTGACGACCTGCAGCAGGCAGCCTTGGAATCAGAATCCGGCATACCCTACATTTACGGACAGGATGATGTTCATGGTGTCAACTACTGCCTGAACGCAGTGTACTTTCCGCATAACATCGGACAGGGAGCCGCAGATGACGAGGAGCTGGCCTATCAGGTAGGACTTATTACCGCAGACGAAGCAAAGCTATGCCATATGCTCTGGAATTTCTCACCCTGTGTTGCTCAGTCCGTTGACCCGCGCTGGGGAAGAACATATGAGTCCTACGGCTCTGACCTTGACACCATTACAAAGCTCAGTACAGCCTACACAAAGGGACTGATCGACGGCGGTCTTGTTGCCTGCGCAAAGCACTTCTTTGCAGACGGAAATGTTGTATACGGCACCGGCGAACATGGCAATATTGATATGCTCATCGACCGCGGCGACGCTCAGCTCTCCGATTCCGAGGCAGAGGAGCTTCTCAGGGTATATCAGGCGCAGATAGATGCCGGCGTACAGACAATAATGATAAGCCACTCCTCCCTTAACGGAGTGAAGATGCACGAAAATAAAGAGTACATTATGAAGCTGAAGAATGAAATGGGATTTGAAGGCTTCATCGTCAGTGACTGGGACGCAGTCGGAAATACCTCCGCTTCTTCCTATAAAGAGCAGATCATCAACAGCGTCAACGCCGGTATAGATATGCTCATGGAGACAGAGCGCTTTGAGGAGGCGCGGAATATTATCATGGATGCAGTCAACAGCGGTGATATCAGTCAGGAACGTATCGATGACGCTGTTGAACGCATAATAAAGGTAAAGAAGGATGCCGGTCTTTTTGATGATCCGTTCCTTGCCGATATGAAAACTGAACAGCAGGAAACAGGCTCTTCCGAATACAGAGCCGTTGCCGAGAAACTGGTAGAAAAGAGTCTTGTTCTTCTCAAAAACGATAAAGAAGTGCTCCCCTTCAGGGCGGGTACAAAGATATACATCACAGGACCTGCTTCCGACAACGGACAGGCTCAATGCGGCGGCTGGACAATGTCATGGAACGGCGCTCCGGTGCAGGATATTCCCGGTGTTACTACGATACTGGAGGCTTTTGAAAAATATGCCGGGGATTACGGAATTGAAGTCATAACCGACGAAAGTAAAGCGTCAGAAGCAGATGCAGTCCTTCTCTGTGTTGGCGAGCAGGCTTATGCGGAATGGAACGGCGATACACAGGATCTTGAGCTATGCGGCTCATTGGGGCTTAAAGGAAATGCTGACGCCATTAAAAAAGCAAAGGAGCTTGGGAAGCCAACAGTTACCTGCATCATTGCAGGCAGAAACATTATCCTCGACGAAAAAGATTATGAAAGCTGGGACAGTGTCGTTATGTGCTATCTCCCGGGCTCTGAGGGCAAAGGCGTTTCGGATGTGCTCTGCGGCTGCTCTGACTTCTCCGGAAAGCTGCCCTCGCCATGGTTTGGTTCTGTAGAGCAGATCGGTACGGATGCTTGTTTTCTCGAGCACGGTTACGGCCTCAGCTACGGTCCGGAATTTGAAGCACGCAGGGAACCGGTTGCGGCAGCGGATTTTGAATGAAGCCGTTTTTATAACTAATATGTATCAAGCCCGTATTCACACGGGCTTGTATTATTATCCGGGATTCCCTGAATTTATTCTTCTATGTTCTGCTTGATTGCTGCTGAACTGAAGATTGTCTGAACTGATCCGTTACGATTTTCCGAGCAGGATCTTTTTCTTTCTCTGACTTGACAAACAATCAAAACAATGATATAATGTATATAATATAAGGGAATGACGCTCTCCCACGGATCTTCCGAAACCGCTTTTCAAGCTGATGGCATCTGCATTTCTGCGCAGATACTATCGGCTTTTTTAATTATCAGGAGGCATTTATGTTACTTTCACTTGCTATTATTTTTCTTGTCGGGCTGTCGGCAGCAGCGATCTTCAAGGCAATAAAACTGCCGCGTATCATCGGTATGCTCGCATCGGGCATAATAGTCGGGCCGTATGTGCTTGATCTGCTTGATCCGTCGATACTCGGCATATCAGGCGAACTGCGGCGTATCGCTCTTATCATCATACTGATAAAAGCCGGGCTGTCGCTTAACCTGTCAGATCTGAAAAAAGTCGGCAGACCTGCCGTGCTTATGGCATTTCTGCCGGCCTGCTTCGAGATAGCCGGATATGTATGTTTTGCGCCGATGTTCTTCGGACTGTCGCTTTCCGAAGCCGCAGTAATGGGAGCTGTTCTCGCTGCGGTATCTCCTGCGGTAGTGGTACCGAGAATGGTGAAAATGATCGAGGAAAAACAAGGTACGGATAAAAGCATACCGCAGATGATACTTGCAGGAGCTTCCTGTGATGATATTTTTGTTATCGTCCTTTTCTCGGCATTCGTGACAATGGCACAGGGCGGAACGATCAGTGCGCTTGACTTTGCCGATATTCCGGTTTCGATTCTTCTCGGAGTGCTGCTTGGCATTGTATCCGGATATGCTTTGTTTATGCTGTTTGAGCTTTCATACAGAAAAGGCATCATGATACGCAATACCACAAAAGTTATCATCATCCTCGCAGCCGCTTTCCTGCTTATGTCAGCCGAGACCATGCTCACAGGTATTGTTGCGGTATCCGGGCTTCTCGCAGTAACCGCAATGGCTTGCGTGATAAGGCTTAAAACCGACAAGGCTGTATCATCGCGACTCTCGGAAAAAACCGGGAAACTGTGGATAGCCGCCGAAGTCATACTGTTTGTGCTTGTCGGTGCTGCTGTTGATATACGCTACACGCTTTCGGCAGGAGCGTCTGCTGTGGCTATGATATTCATCGCTCTTGCTTTCCGAGCAGCCGGAGTTCTTATCTGTCTCATCGGAACTGAACTCAACGCAAAAGAGCGGCTGTTCTGTGTTATCGCATATCTCCCGAAAGCTACGGTTCAGGCGGCTATCGGCTCGGTACCGCTGTCTCTTGGACTGCAGTGCGGTAACGCGGTGCTGTCTGTGGCTGTCCTTGCTGTAATTATTACCGCACCGCTTGGTGCTATCGGCATTGATAAAACACAAAAACGATTATTAAATCAAGTCACTGACTGATCATAAAATAACCAATTGTACGGCTTTCCCCGCAACAAAGCCCCTTAGCGTTCTGAAAGGCTAAGGGGCATATTTCTGTATGATCATCAGTCTTACGGAAAGAGCATTGAAAAAACCGGCAGCTGCTCTTCCCTTTTTACCTGAATATGATTCTGAAAAAATTGTACAAGTGCGGCTTTACGCTTGAATGATCGTGTCCCGTTGAAGTAAGGATATGCGACAGATATTCCTCGCCGTTGTCGTCAAGTATCTTGCGGTAACTGTCGGGTGAGCTGCCGACAACGCCGTCTGCTTTTGACGAGCTTATCAGAAGTGCGGCAGGCTTTTCAGCGTCAAATCTCATATCCTCCGCGGACATCTGTCCCGGGTGCATCGCGGAACCGTTTATTTTCACGAGTCCCGGTGCCGGGCATACTGCGCCGATATATCCGAAAAGCTCGGGATGACTGAATCCTATGAACAGAGATTCCCTTCCGCCCATTGAAAATCCGGTGATCGCGGTATTCTCCCTGCCTTCCGCAACAGAGAAATTCTTACTGATGAACGGTATAAGATCGGTAGTCAGATCATTTATGAAATTGTCGTATGCAAGGCAGTTTTCGGCGTCCATTCCGGTGCAGTACGGCAGTTCCTTGCTGCAAAAGATGTACGGCAGTACGACTATCATTTCTTCCGCTTCACCGTCAAGCTGTAAATTGGTAAGTATCCGGCTGAGTGCAACAGTCTTCCGCGCCATCCAGTCCTCATTGTCATAGAATCCGTGGAGTATGTACAGCACCGGATATTTCTTGTCTTCGGAATAATCCGCTGGCAGCAGGACATTGACATTCGTGTCGCGCTCCGCGGTTTTCGAATAATATGTGTATTTCTTAAACTCCGGATACGTCACACCCTCGCGTGACGCGTCATAACCGTCTGGGGGCAGTTCAACTATCATATCTGCGTATTTTCCCATTCTGTTCTCCTTTTCCGGTACAGTTGTCTCTGCTGTATCATTTTTTTCGCTGAAATCCGGCAGTTCATCAAGGGTAATTACCTTGTCGGAAGTATATACGGCAGTAAGATTTTTCGGAGAATTGGCCTTGATATAATCGGTATGCCAGATCATGAACCATGACCAAAGATCTCC
>JAEEJW010000003.1 GCA_016282095.1 Ruminiclostridium sp.
ATTGTTCATCTCCGCAGGGGCTTCCGTTCCGGGAGTCAGCTGAAACTCAACATCAAGCCCGTCTATGGTAAGGACACCGTCCTTGGTTATATGATCCGTGGGAGGAATGTAGGAGAATTTGCCGGAACCGCTCGGGACTCCTATACCGGCAGAAACTTTTCCTGTTTCGCCGGCGGGGATTCCTATACCGAACTGGTACCTTGCGCGTATGCTCATAGCATATCCGGCAAATACATTTTCCTTTACCGTTTCTTCGTCAAAGCCGTCCGGAACGATTATCGGTATCTTTCCCTCGGAAGCCTTTCCGACCTGATCTTCGCTTACGACTCCGGCAACACCGCCGAAATGATCTCCGTGCGAATGACTGATTATAACGGCGCGTATTCTGTCTCTGACCGGTTCGCCGAGTGCCTGTTCAAGCAGTTTGAGGGACAGCGCAGCCACCTCGGGAAATGATGTCGTATCAAGCACTATCCAGCCGGTCTTGCTTCTTACGACCGTAAAATTAGCGATATCAAGTCCGCGTACCTGATATATCTTGTCCTTTATGACCTCGAATACTCCGGCAGCACGATTTGATTTGCCGTTTATCCACAGGCTCGGATTGACGGTATCGGGTGCATCCGGTCTGTCAAAAAACGAGTAGTCCGCAGGGTCAAATACCACATTCCCGTCACTGTCAATGACCTTGTTGTCACCGATCGGGAGTATACAGTTTTTATATGCAAGTTCAAGCTCATTGTTTACTGTGTTTTCAGAGCTTAACCCGAGCTTTGCCGCAAACTCGCGGTTCTGTCTGACAGTATATTCCGATGCGGGTTTTATACTGCCGTTTCTTTCTGTAATGCTCATACAAATGCCTCATATCTTTCTTATTGACGGCGGCTCCCACTGCCCCCTTATTGTAAGCTCGTCCGGGTAGTAAACGCGTATCACAAGTGTGAAGCGTTCCTCATCGGACGGTGCGGGAAGCCAGTTCGCGTTCTGCCCGGTGGGGCGGTCTTTTGAAATGATGATGTCGAGTGAACCGTCATTGTTTTTACGGACTGCTCCGTCCTGTATGTCGTAAGTGTTGACAGCAAACCTGTCTATCGGATTTCTGACAGGATATCTGCTTGGCTCCCCGTATAGCGTGAGAGACCAGAACACTGCCGCGTGAGGATAACCGTCGGGCTCAAAGTGCAGCTTATACGTGCTGCGATTGGAAAACGGTTCGCCGTCGTCATCGGCATACCCCGAAATGTACGCGCTGTCCTCGATAAGGTTTGCACCCCAGCCTGCGTATGCAGTCACTGCGCGCTGCAAATAATCATTCCCGTAACGGCCGACTCCGCCGGTTATTGCTGTCCAGCCTTTTTTACGGACAAAGTTGGATTTGTTCAGTCTGCTTTCCCGTATCATTGAAAGCGCATTTTCGCGGCCGCTGGCAAGTGCGTTTTTCTTATCTTCCGAAAGGCTGTCATAGTCGAAACTGTGTGTATCCGGGTCATATCCGAACAGTCCGAAAAGCCTGATATATTCCTCGTCATCGATCGGATCATCTGCTGTCAGCGATGCAAAAAGTTCAAAGAAATCCTTAGCCGGAAGTTCCTCCGCAAATGCGGAGGGCGTTTTATCCGGCTCAGGCAGTACAGCCTCTAGCTTGTCTTCATACAGCGGCCTGAGCGTTATGGAATCCTGAATCCTGTTCACAAGCTCATAATCCTTCTTTCCGCGTGTCTCTATCCGCAGAAGGACGGCATTAAGAGAGTTCTTCAGCCTTATGATGCGATAGTTTTCATATCCCTCGGGAACTGCATCGCCGTCAAGTATCAGAAGATAATCTCCCTCGGCTTTATCGGGTGTCCGCGTCCCTATCGACTCCACAACATTTGTGTAAGCGTCCATTATCGGGAACAGATAGTATCTTTCCGTTATTTTCGGTATATGAGCAATATAAGGCGTGTTTCTGAGCTGTGTCCAGCCGAGAGAATACAGCGTGTCCATATTCAGTTTCACGACTTTTGTGATCTTCTCGGTCGGGAATTCGCGGAGATGAACAAAACCTTTATCATCGCTTCCGCGGTGAGTCGCCTCGGTAACTATAAGAGGAAAACCGTACAGATATAGCTCTTCAGCGGCTTTTATAAGATCTGACATACCGTCCACCGCCTTTATTATTTAAGCGACACTTTATCGGGAAGAGCTTTTACTGCTGCGGAAGTATCAATGAACCTGCGGATATCGTACTCCTTGGGGAACTTGCCGTGTTCAAATGCCCACGCACCGACGTTTTCAAGATGTTTGGCGCCTTCCTCGGAAAAGCCGAGTCCGAAATTGAATGACTGCCATGTCACAATGAAATCGTCTTTTGCGATACCGAATTTCGCTTCTGCACTTTCGGCCGACGTTTCGACATTTGCTGTAACGTAGTCTATGCTCTCGTTAAGAGCTTTCAGATAATCTGCAACAAGGTCGTTGTTCTGCTCAAGGAACTCTCTTGTAGTCACAAGGAAAGTACCTGTCTTTATGCCTATATCCTTCGATGTTGCCGCAAGTTTCCAGCCCTGTTCCTCGAAGCGTCTGCCGTCAGCGCCGTGTGCGATTATAGCGGAAGCGTTGCCCTGTGCGGCAAGAGCGAGAGAAGTCTGCTTTGAATCGGTCTGAACTATCTTCTGCTTATCCGGATCGATTCCAATGTAGGTCTGTGACTGCCAGTTGTAGTATTCCCATACTGTTCCTATCTGCGTTATCCAGCCTTCGCTTCCGTCAAGGGTCTTGAGATCGTCCGCATACTTCGGTGCGACATAAAGACCGCCTATGTTGAATTCCGAAAGAGCGAGCTCGGTGAATATAACGAGATTGGTTGCGTCAAGTGTGTTTCCTATGCGGTTCACTGCGGCAAAGTCCGCGAGCAGTCCTATATCCGCTGTTCCTGTCGCTATTGCATCTACTGTGTTTATACCTGCCGCATATTCGCTTGTTTCAAGCTTTATACCGTATTTTTCATAAATGCCCTGCTGTGTGCCGATATAGTCCGCATACTGGTTCGGCAGACCTGTCATGTGACCGACACGGATAGTCCTGAGTTCCTTTGCAGTCTCGCCGGATGCGGCGGTGCTTCCCGTTTGCGCTGTGGCTGATGCGTTTGCGCACGCGGTAGCCGATACTGTGATAAATGCTGCCGAAACAATAATTCCAAGTAATTTTTTAAAAGTCATAATGATATCCTCCTGAAATGTCAAATCAATAGTTTAATTTTTGTGATCGGAAACTATATTTATATGACAACATCGGAATACCACTGGGTGCAGAATTATCATAGCTTGTCTCCTTTTTATATGTTTATTTTATTAGATCGCTCTTTTTTACCGACACAACGCATGAATCAACACGCTCATCATCGTCGGCGCTGCTCCCGGTAATTACACGACGGAGCGGATCAACGCCGTCAACTACCGTTACTTTTCCGTAAGCCTTACCGACAATTGAGCCCGGAACGCGGAACGTCTCAACATTGACAGGTTCCACGGATATTTCTTCTGGCCGTTCAAGCTGCGGTATCCATTCATACGGCACCCTGTACGCACGGTAAACCATATTTGTGGAAAACTTACCGCCGAACGCAGTCTTGAAATACGGATTGATGTATTCCCAGACTATTTTATGATCCGGTGTGACTTCGATCAGCCTTCCGTCAGAACCTTCCGTTATCAGTGTGTTTCCGTTCGGCAGTCTCTGTGCCGAGCTGATATACGAACTGTAGAACTTCGACGCGTCCGAGAACAGGAAAAATCCTGCCTCAAGCGGTGTGTACTGCCACTTTATCTCAAGCGTCACCGGGTCGAACTGGATAACGCGGGAATAATCACGGTGCGCGTTATTTACGCCGTTATATGACGCGGGATTGGGTACGCCGTATCCGCCTTCGCCGCCGTTGTCGAATACGAGCAGGTCGCCCTCTCCCGGCAGCCCCTTCGGTATCATGTGAAGATGATGCTGACCGATTATCCAGCCGAGCTTTCGTGTTGCTTCGGTCTCGTTGAAATCGGGTCCGAGCCGCCATACGATCTTTCCGGTGGAACGATCGATTATTGCGAGAATGTTTGAGTTCCTTGCGTCGAAGATTATGTTGTCAGGGTGGAACCGGGTATCGCCGGCATCGAAATGCCTGTTCTCACCAAGGGTCGCAAAGTTGTTGATATGCATCCAGTCGCCGCCGGCTTCACCATGTATGCCGGGATTTCGGTAAAGCGTGTTCTTCGCGGCTTCGTCAAACCCCAGCTCATCAAAATGATCGCTCGCTTTCCAGCTCCAGAGAATATTGCCTTCCCAATCGACCTCGATTATCTTGTCATCGATCAGTGTCTTATCGGATATCTCCGGAACATTCACATTCTCATGTGTGAGGATAAGTGTCTTTCCGCCGTCTGTGCGCGGTTCTCCGCCCGGATAGTAATATCCGACAGTAGAACCCTCGCGCTGAAAATCATGATGCTGTCTTGCCATATAACGCGGTTCATGATCCGGGTCGGAAACGAGCTCTGTCCTGTCGAATTTCCAGACGATATTGCCGTTCCAATCGACCTGCACAAGATCGAGCTGATCCTGATAGGCATACTTCCCGGGACGCGTACCTGTTGTACCAATGACATATCCGCCGGGAAGTATCTTGTTCGGAAATCCTCCGAGCCCCGCCCAGAGCTGTACTTCACGGCCGTTCATATCAATGAGCAGAGCTCCCCTCGCGGACGGGAACACGGTATAACCGTTCCATGCTTTTTCCTGGTCATATATGAGAGTCCCCGTCGGGAACACTGTAGGATAACCCATTTTGTCCTCCTTTGTCACTTTACGCCGAAATGTTTAAGCGTTTTTCTGCCTATGACCATCAGAAGTCTGTCTGCCGCAAAGCCGAGTACCGCAAGCGATACTATTCCTGCAAAAGCCCAGCTTGTTTTATAGTACAGCTTCGAGCTCTGGATAAGATATCCGAGACCGTCGCTGCCTACAAGCATTTCCGCCGCGACTATGCATATTATCGAAGATCCGAGTCCGAGGCGGATACCTGTGAAAATGCTCGATACTGCGGACGGTACCATTACCGTAAAGAAAATGCGTATCCTGTTTGCGCCCATACACGATGCCGCTTCTGTAAGAGAGCTGTCGGCTGATGCCACGCCTGCGATCGTATTGATAAAGATCGGAAAAAACGAAGCATATATGATGAGCGCGACCTTTGATTCGTCACCCACTCCGAACCACATAAGAAACAGCGTAGTCAAAGCTATCGCGGGAACAAATCTGAAAAAGCTCAGGACCGGTTCAACAAGCCAGCGCATTGTTCTAAAACTTCCTGCAAAGAGCCCGAGCGGAACTCCGAGAAGTATCGCAAAAAGCCAGCCTCTTATCACGCGGACTGCACTTGCGGCGATGTCCGCCCATAGTGTTCCGTTGTTTACAAGTACGATGATACCGTCGAGAGTTTCTTTCGGACTCGGGAGAAAGTATTCGTCATATTGGAGCGAACCGAGCCACCACACAAGAACAATGACTATCCATGATATAATTCCCGATCTGAGTATTACCTTTCCTGCACTGATGTTATGTTTTTTCTTTGATGTTTCAGACATTCCGGCACCTCCTCAGATATAGTACAGACTTTCACTGTCAAATACTTTGTTAA
>JAEEJW010000033.1 GCA_016282095.1 Ruminiclostridium sp.
AAAGGATGACGGCACGGGCAAAAGCACTATCACCGAGCAGCAGAAGACCCGCCGCAGCGTTGGTATGCAGAATGTCCGTGCGCGGCTCAAAGCTTTGTGCAGCGGCGATCTGATATTCGAGAGCTCGGAGGAGGGTACGACAGTAACTATCACCATACCGAAGAGAGATACAGAAAGTACCCCAAAATAACAAATATATATGCAATTTGTTCAAAACAGCCAAAGTGCCAATGCACACTTTGGCTGTTTTTTACGAATTTTTGAAAATATTTCAAAAAAGCTCCAAAAACCCCTGTTTTTGCTTCACTTTTGCATCGCCCGGGGTGTTATAATTGGATTCATAATAATGCTTATAGTATGCTTATGTGTTACATAAGCATGAAAAGCTACGGGTCTCGTCACGATTCAAATCGCGGCGAAGCCGCTCCACAATTATCAATTATCAATTGTCAATTATCAATTATTTATCAGGAGGTTGTAAATGAAAGCATTCAAGAGAACGGTTTCCGGTCTGATCGCGGTCACGATAGCGGCATCTGCCGTAATGTCCGCATCGGCCGAAGGCAAGTCAAATACCATTGATAACGTGATAGCAGCTCTTCACCGGAGTGATGTCCAGTTCACCGAGCGCGAAAACATGACGGACTATTACGCTTATTATGCCGAGAAGGCAAAAACAGGCGCAGACCTCGACCATACCGTAGAGAACGCCGATAAGCTCCCGCCCTGCTTCGACCTGAGAGATGTCAACGGCAAATGTTATGTCAGCCCGGTGAAAAACCAGAACCCGTGGCCGACCTGCTGGAGCTTCGGTGCGTGCGCGGCGGCAGAGATAAGCCTTGCTTATGCGTTCGATTATGACTATAATGATAAGGACGACCCGAGAGCAGCTGCTTTCGACCTGTCGGAAAAACATCTCGCTTGGTTCATGTATTATCCGCTCCCCGAGAATAACGAGAAATACCCGGCACAGGCGGGTGAGGGTCTTTATTCTCTGAACTACGATCCTTCCGCTGACAAGCAGGCAATGAGCGCCGCAGTTTACGGGCCCGGCGGATATATGGCTACCGCGACGACCCCGTTCTCGGCAGGCATAGGCCCCGTGTTTGAAAGCGATGTTCCCTATAAGGGCAAGGACGCGGAGCTGTACCCCAAGAGCGCTACGTTCGTCACTATTGCCTTTGACGATAATGGCATGATAGATTCTTCCACAATGCAGCAGATCGGCGGCGGAATGATGACCGACGATGAGTTTGAAGCTGCAGTAAAGCAGTATGAGGAGCAGACAGGCTATAAATACTACGACTACGATACCGTGATGGGATATATGGTAACAGGTGCTCCCGAGCTTGCGGGGCAGACGATACTTGTAGCGATGCTCACTCCCGGCAACGGCGACTGGACGGTAGATGAACAGTACCGCTTCATGCACACGTTTGACCTCGTTGAGGGCGTGCTGCTGCCGACTCCCGCAAAGTCCGGCAAGAACGGCGAGTATATCTACGACGCAAACGGTACTGCCGCCATTAAGAATGAGCTTGTGAACGGCAGAGGCGTAACGATAGGCTTCAAGGCAGATCAGGCGCAGCCCGGACAGCAGATAGGTCCGGAGTCTTTCCTGAACTTTGTTGACGAAAACGGAAAGCCTGCCGAAAACAGAGAAACAGCAGCTATCTGGGCGCATTATACCTTCGACCGCAGCTATGATCCTTCGGACAAAAATTCCGTGAACCACAAGGAATTCGCCGTTACTCACGCAGTCTGCATAGTCGGTTATGACGACAACTTCCCGAAGGAATACTTCAACGACCCGAACGGTACCATCGGCGGCAACGGCGCATGGCTCGTGAAGAACAGCTGGGGCAGCACAGAGACAGCAGATCCCGCAAAGGGCACTATGCCCTGGGGCAATAACGGTACCGGTTATTTCTGGCTCTCTTACTACGATCAGAGCATTGAGATCCCCGAGAGCTTCAGATTCGCGGACAACAAGCAAGAAGCAATGACGCTCACCAACATTGATATGTACGACCTCATGCCGCAGATCACCCGCGATCAGGTGGCGTATGACGATGATGTGTACATGGCAAACATATTCACGGCGCAGAACAACTGCACGGTACGTTTTATCGGTATCGAGACGGTTGACGCCGACACGACAGTGAAGTACAGCATATACTTCCTTAACGAAGATCCGAAATCGCCGACCGACGGACATCTCGCTCTTGAGGAAGAGGTAACATTCCCCTATGCCGGCTACCACCGCATCGACCTTGGAAGATCCATGCAGCAGGCAAAGGGCAACAAGTATTCGATAGTCGCACAGGTAATATCGAACGGCTCCAATAAAATACTTTACAATCACGCCAAAGACGAGAACGGTCTTATGGCGTTCATGGGCGCGGAACAGGCTCGCTGGGTAAATGCGGGCAATCCCGCGGAGTCCTTCTCTCCCGATATCATGTACAGCAAGGGCATTGTGAACAAGGGCGAAAGCTTCATAGGCGTAAGCACGGGCAAGGGTTACGCGTGGTCCGACTGGGCTGACGTTA
>JAEEJW010000034.1 GCA_016282095.1 Ruminiclostridium sp.
CCAGCAGCGCTGCCATTAAAATACCCGCGATCTTTCTGCATTTCATTGTTGATCATACTCCTTTTTTTGCAGATATTCCTTTCGGTAAAGATGCCGCCATAATATACAGCATCTATGCTTTTATTATACACACTCATGACAGGATTGTCAAGCATTAATTACACGGATCCACCGGTTCCGGGGCGGCACTTCCGTAAGGCAGATTTTTCTTGAAAAAATCTCTTGAAATATGACGTGCGCTATGTTATAATTAAATTTACAGAGTTTTTTACAAGGAAGCGATTAATTGAAGACGATGATCAATGACAGGACACTGTCATACATAAGATTCAACGAGGATCATATAAAGAAAAGCGAACTGGACGCCTACGTCAAGGCCGTGAAGATGTGCGGCGCGGACTATATAGAGCTTGGCACCGCCGCCGCGAAACTGATAGACGCGGACGACTACTCGGAGCAGTATATACTCAACGTCCGCAGCGCCTACGACCTCGGCTTCTGCGCTGTCATGCGGTTTGCGTATGTGACGATACCTTTTTCCTGCGCGGAATGGATAGAAAAGGTGCCGGACGATCAGCCGGTCATTATCGAAGCACCCGTCGATGAGTACAGCGCCATTCCGATACTGCTGTACCTGCGCAGGTTCACGTTCATAAAGCGGGTTGCCGCGGTGCGTCTGACCGGGATAATGGGAGACAGCGTTGAAGCGCTGGTGAAATGGTGCCGCAAGAACTACTTCACACCCGTGGATATATGCCCGCTCAACACCATGCTCACCGGAGCTTCCGATGCCGTTGCCGCCTCCGAGGCCGGTGCACCGATGCTGACGCTTTCTTTCGGGCGCGGATATTACTACACATCTATGGAGCAGTATCTTATCGATCTGCATATAAACCGCCGTGCCGTGATAAAGGCGGACGTAATAAAGGCAATATGCGTTGCGAGCCTGCTGTTCACTGACATATTCGGTATGCTGCCCGCGGGTCTCGCAGGAATAATCGACGGCACCGCGGACACCATGACAGCCGTGTTCGATGTGGAATCCGGCGTGATGTACAGACCCTACCGCGCTCTCAAACGCCAGAAAGCCGAACCTCACGAAGGCACCGTTGAGCGCCGCATAAAGAGTCTCGGCCTTGAGCTTGAGATAGAGACCGCTATCATTGATATGCTGAAGAAAGTGGATTTCAGTTTCTACAAGGAGATAACCAAACGCAACATCATCGACTGACAACGGGAGGAAGAACATGGATAACGGTATAGTCGCCTATCAGTGTCCGTCATGCGGAGCGCCGCTGACGTACACCACCGAGTCGCAGGATTTCGGCTGCGCCTACTGCGGTTCTCATTTTACGAAAGAAACGCTCGACAAGCCTCTTGAGGGTCACACCGAGACCATATCGCCCGAGGAAGCCGAGCTTTATGAAAAGCAGAAGAAATTCGGCGAGGACAACCGCCTTTATCTCTGCCCGGGCTGCGGAGCCGCCATTATCACCGACTCCGAGCTTTCCGCCTCTGCCGAGTGCGCCTACTGCCACAGCGCCGTGGTACTTTCCGGCAGGCTTGCCGGTCAGTACCGTCCCGACAAGATAATCCCGTTCAAGAAGACCCGTGAGGACGCTCTTGCGCAGTTCAAGGCGTGGACGAATAAGAAGAAGTTTTTTATGGCCAAGGGCTTCGGCAGCGAGGAGACTCTGGCGAAGATGCAGGGCATCTATATCCCGTTCTGGCTGGCGGACTGCTGTGTCGAGGGCAGGGTAAACGCTACCTGCTTCAATACAATCAGCACCATACGCAAAGGCGACTACATAATCACCACAAAGGCCAAATACGATGTTGTCCGTGAGGGCAGCATCATATACCAGGGCGTTCCGGCGGACGGCTCTACCAGCGCGGACGATGCGCTCATGGACAGTGTCGAGCCCTTCGACTACACGGAAATGGTCGATTTCGATCTTTCGTACCTGTCGGGACACAGCGCGCAGAGATACGATGTTACGCAGGATCAGGTCTTTCCGCGCATAAACAGCCGTGTCCTCGAAGCGACGGAGAAGGCGTTCCTCGGCACGATAAAAGGCTACGGTCAGGTGAATGTCTCGGGCAAGGCCATGCGGATAAACAACATAAACTGGCAGCACGTCATGCTGCCGCTCTGGTTCCTGTCATACAAGTACAAGGACAAGATGTACTACTTCGCCATGAACGCCCAGACGGGCAAATTCGGCGGAAATCTTCCGGTGAACAATGTCAAGCTGGCGCTGATATCCTTCGGAATACCGCTTGTTATCGTGCTCCTGCTCTCTCTGTTCATGGGATTTTTCGGAGGTATGGTATGATGAAGAAACTGTTGTCTTTCATATCCGCGGTCATAGTTTCCGTCACAGTCCTGTGCGTATCCGCATTTGCGGAAGGTGCCGTCGGTCTGGTCGTCGATGCCGGAGACATCTTCACCGGAGCGCAGGAAAGCGAAATACTCGACAAAGCCTCCTCCGCTGCCGCAAATACCGGGCTGAACATTATCGTTTATACTACGACTGATGTGGGCAGCGACAAATCCGACAGTGCCGTAATGGATTTCGCGGACGTCAGGTACGAAGAGCTCTGCGGCATCAACACCGACGGCGTTCTGCTGCTCCTGAACAACGATACCAAATTCGACTGGATATCCACCAGCGGCGCCGGAATAAACTACCTCAGCGACTACCGCATCGAGACTATATTCAACTCGATGGACAAGTACTACAACAAGGACGATCTCTGCGGCGCGGCGCTGTGCTTCATATCGAAAGTGGAAAGTTACTGCGCGCAGGGCAAGGCCAACAACCAGCAGGAAGTGCTCGGCCGGGAAGTCGATTTTGACTACTTTGCCGCAGAGTTCTTTTCGACATTCATGTTCACCGGCTTTATCGGCCTCATCGTCGGGCTCATAATTTTCGCCTACTTCTCAAAACAGTATGCAATAACAAAGCCCGAGACCGGGAATTATAAATTGAAGGATTCCTTGCTGTTCTCGCAGAAAACCGATACTTTTATGGGGAATATCACCTCCCGCACCTACTCGCCGCGCAGCAGCAGCTCCGGCGGACATTCAAGCGGCGGACATTCCCACCACTCCTCCACCCACCATTCCTCCGGCGGCGGACGTCACGGCGGCGGCGGTCATCATCGTTAAAAGTCGCTCGCGCTTGAGTGAGCAGAGAGTCGCTCGCGCTTGAGAACGGGAATAAGAGTCGCGCAAAGCGCTCGAGAAGAATATTTTGTTTTTTTGCCTCCGGCGGCCAACCCCTTTAAAAAGGGTTTGGATCCCTAAACAAATCGCTTCGCCTTGCAGATTCGTCAATGTGTACCCCTTCTGGAAAACTACCAAAAGGCGCACCCCGAAGGAGGTGCGGAGGGCGATCGGAAAGCCCTCCGCGAAAAAGCAGTATCTACCGGCTGCGAGGCACAGATTTTAAAAACCAGAATTTAACAGACGGATTGACTGCGGGGGTACCGCGCATATTAACAAAAACTGCTCTTTTCATAAGGAGCAGTTTAATTGTATTTGTTAAAATTGACAAAAATATTTATAGAATTGGTATTATTTGAATGAAATTGTTCAAAATCTATTGATTTTTTGTTACAATTAAGTTATAATTATAATATTAACAGTAAAAATGGGGGCGTATGCATGGAAAACGAGAATATAACAGTAAATTATCTGCATAACGCATACGGTCATTTCAAGACTATAACACGGCATAAACTGCTCGTGATGCACTATTGCTTCAAAGCCGGACTTTATAAACAGGGACTTCTCCATGACCTGTCAAAATATTCCCCCACAGAATTTATGGTGGGCGTGAAGTATTTCAGCGGAGAGAAAAGCCCCAACACCTACGAGCGCAAGGAACTCGGCTACAGTGCCGCCTGGCTCCACCACAAGGGCAGGAATAAGCACCACTTCGAATACTGGATAGATAACAAGCCCGACGGAGACAGAAAAATGGCAGGCGTCAAAATGCCCGTTCAGTACGTCGTGGAAATGGTCTGCGACCGCATAGCCGCCTGTATGGTATATATGGGCAGCCGCTATACCGATGCCTCCGCGTATGAGTATTATGCGGCTTCACATAAGCATTATATGATACACCCCGATACGGACAGACTTTTAAGACGGCTCCTCATAATCCTGCGCGATTACGGCGAAGAAAAGACCTTCGCCTACATAAGAGCCCGGGTATTGCAGCCGGGATATAAGTATTGAGATAATAGTTCATGGAATTTTTAGCAGGTGCAGCGGTAATTATAGTGCTGCTCTATATACTCGGCTTCGGATTCAATCTGATAGCCTCAGGCATAGGCGTGTGCCTCATAGCGGCTACCGTGCTGTGTGAGATATTCTTCATATTCTGCCTTGTACGGCTGTTCCTGTCGAAAAAGGTCAGGGGAACATTCGTCAGGATAGGCAGAAAAGAAAAAGGGCATTTCGATACCGCGTTCTACATGATAGACGGCAGGGAGCTGCCAAATATCTTTCCCAGCGAAATGGCCATGAAGGACAAATTCTACAAAGAAAACAAGGAAGTGACCCTGCGGCTCGGGATAGGCAAGAAATGCGTCTATGACCTGAACGCAGTGCTGACTATCGTGTGCGGCACTGTCCTGTTCGGAGCGGGCTGTCTGTTCATCTTATTCATTTACGATAAACTGAAATAAAGATAAACGGAGTTTACTATGGTTCCAAAGATAGCAAGTATAGGGCTTTTCGGGCTGAACGCGTTTCCGGTGAAGGTCGAGATAAGCGTTTCGCAGGGCGTGCCGGATATCATAATCGGCGGTCTTGCGGACAGATCGGTGCAGGAAAGCGTTATGCGCATCAAGGCCGCCATGCAGAACAACGGCATGAAGATAGGCCAGATGAAGTGCGAGATAAACCTTTCGCCCTCGGGTGTGAAGAAAAGCGGATCCGGCTTCGATCTCGCCATACTTACGGCCGTGCTGGCAGCCGCGGGCTATGTTCCCGCCGGCCTTGACGGCAAGGCCTTCATAGGAGAAGTGTCGCTGGCCGGCGATATCTGCGGCATTCCGGGAGCGCTGGCTATGGCTATCGAGGCTGCGCAGAACGGCATAACCGAGCTGTATCTGCCCGCCGAGAACGCCGCCGAAGCCTCGGTGGTGAAAAATCTCCGGGTATTCGGAGTAAGCAATGTGGCGGAACTTACGGGACACCTGTGCGGGCGGAAGCTCCTGATGCCGTCAAAGCCCGAGCCTCCCGATGCCGACAGCCTCCGCAGCGAGCTTGACTTCGCCGATGTCAGGGGACAGGAGGCAGTCAAGGGTGCTATTGAGGTGGCAGCTGCGGGATTCCACAACCTGCTGATGATCGGCCCTCCCGGAACGGGCAAGAGCATGATAGCAAAGCGTATTCCCACGGTGCTGCCGAAGATGAGTTTCGAGGAAAGCATAGAAACAACGAAGATATACTCGGTGGCGGGAATGCTGTCAAGCGAGAGTCCGCTTGTGACCCGCAGGCCGTTCCGCAATGTGAGCCATACCGCCTCGGGCGTGGGCCTTATCGGCGGCGGCAGCATACCGCGTCCCGGCGAGATATCCTTGGCGCACAACGGGGTACTGTTTCTGGACGAATTTCCGGAGTTCGACCGCAAGGTGCTGGAAACACTGCGCCAGCCGCTTGAAAACGGCGAGATCACCATATCCCGCGCCGCCGGAGCCATAACCTATCCGTGCAATATAATGCTGGTAGCGGCTATGAACCCGTGTCCCTGCGGGAACTACGGTTCAACGGTAAAAAGATGCACCTGCACGATGCAGCAGGTATCGAAGTATCTCGGCAAGATAAGCCAGCCGATACTCGACCGCATAGATATACAGACCGAGGTGGCCTCGGTATCCTACGACGACCTTACGGGAAACGGGAAGTCGGAAAGCTCCGCGGCAATGGCGGAGCGCATCGCCGCCGCGAGAGAGGTGCAGCGCGAGCGCTACAAGGGTACGGATATACGTTCAAACTCCGGCATCACGCCCGACAAGCTGCACGATATATGTGTACTGGACGACAAGGCCGAGGCTTATCTGAAACTCGCCTTTGAAAAGGCCGGGCTGTCGGCGCGCGCCTATGACCGCGTGCTGAAAGTCGCGCGCACCTGCGCCGATCTGGACGGCTCGGAGGTAATACAGAAGAAACACGTTGCCCGAGCTGTGGGTTACCGCAGTCTGGACAGGAAGTACTGGAAGAATGCGCTGCCGCTGTAACGGCTGCGCTGACGGCAGGAAAAAGAAGGAAGAGATATGGATATTCTTAAGATCAATATGCTTGGCGACTTTTCGATGTCGTACGGGGAAAATATTATAACCGAACAGAGCAAACGCTCGAAGAAGATGTGGACGCTGCTGCAGTTCATGATAGCGAACCACAGCCGTGAGATATCGCAGAATGAGCTTATTTCGCTGCTGTGGGGCGACAAGGACAGCGACAACCCCGTAGGTGCGCTGAAGACCTCGCTGCACAGGCTGCGCGCGTGCCTTGATACTTTAGGGCTGCCCGACGGAGTGGAAATAATCGTCAATTCCATGGGCACCTACTCGCTCAACAGCCGCCTGAACTGCGAGATCGACTTCGACGAGTTCGATATGCTTTACAAGAAAAGCACCATAGCCCAGTCCGAAAAGGAAAAGACCACGCTCTACCTTGCGGCGATAGAACTGTACAAAGGTGATTTTCTGCACCGCTCCCGCTCGGACAGCTGGGTAACGCCGATAAACAATTACTATCATTCGCTTTATCTGCGCATAGTGCACGACACAGTGGAGATACTCTACCGCCACAAGCGCTACAACGAGCTGATAAACATCTGCCGCCGCGCTTTTGAGATCGAGAAGCTGGATGACCGCATACATTACTATTATGTCAAGGCACTGCTGAACATAGGCGAGAAATCCGCAGCGAAACAGCATTACACCTATGTTATGGATCTTTTCTACAACAGGAACGGCATAAATCCGTCCCCCGAGTTCGTAGCTCTCTATGAGCATACAGTCAAGGACGACAACGCCTACAATGCGGACTTCGGCATACTCAAGGGACAGCTCGACAGCATCGACGACGGCATAGGCGCGTACTACTGCGAGTTCGCGTTCTTCAAGCATGTCTATCAGCTGGAGATACGCGACGCCGTGAGAAGCGGCAGGCCTACGCACCTTTGCCTGATCACCGCCGTTTCAAAGTCGCAGGACGATCTGGAAACGAAGCAGCTCAACCGCGTGATGACGAAGCTCTCGGACTGCATAAGCTCGTCACTGCGTTCGAGGGACGTGTATTCGCGCTACGGTGCGTCACAGTATGTACTGCTGCTGACCAACACCACCAAGGAACAGGCAGAAATGGTGCTCGACCGTATCCTGAAACGCTTCAAGCGCGACAATCCGAAACTCGGCTGCACGCTGCTCTATAAATTCGACAAGGCCGGCAGACCCGGAAAACCGCTTCAGGAGGCACCGTGAATTACAAGACCGTAAACGGCAGCGCCGAAGACAGATTCATAGAGAAGAAGAGCGAATTCATCGGCTATATCCGTCACACGGAGACCGAGGCCGAAGCTCTGGCATTCATAGCGGAGATACGCGCCATGCACCGCAAGGCGACGCATAACTGCTACGCCTATATACTCCGGGACAACAACCTGTCGCGCCATTCCGACGACGGGGAACCCGGCGGAACGGCCGGTGTGCCGATATATGAGGTACTGCGCAAGGAAGGCCTCACCGATGTGACCTGCGTGGTCACGCGATATTTCGGAGGCATACTTCTCGGCGCGGGAGGCCTTGTGCGGGCGTACACCCGCGGAGCGAAGGCTGCCTGCGACGCCGCGGAAACTCTCGATATGCGCTCCGCCGCGAAGCTGAAACTCACTCTTGCCTACCCGATGTACGGCAGGATAGGAAAGACTCTCGGCGACTTCGACGTGCGCACCGAAAGCGAGGACTTCGGAGCGGATGTGGTGATAACGCTGTTTATCCCCATTGAAGCTGTTGACGGCTTCACCGCCGCCCTGACTGAGGTTTGCAACGGCAGTATAATAGTCGAAAAACTTGCCGAAACCGAATACAATTTTGGTCAGAATGCCGAAAATTAAAATTTCCTCCCCGAAAAAAAGGAAATCCGGGGAGGAATTTTGTATATATAAGTGTATAGTATAGTTATGGTATCGCCCGAGGCGATATTATTGAAACAGGTCGGCGTAGCCGACACCACAATTATTCACTGTTCATTATTCACTATTCACTCCCTCAATAACAGGAAGATCCCGTAAACGAAGAAACCGGCATATACAGAAGAACCAAGAGGATATAAGCCATGCTTCCCCGTGAAACAACACAGGAAAACGAAAAGAAGATACTTTCACAGTACGCCTGCCTGAGTGCCGACTCGAAGGGCAGACAGAGGTATGAAGAACCGTGCCCGATACGCACGGATTTTCAGCGTGACCGTGACAGAATAATACACTGCAACGCGTTCAGGCGGCTGAAACATAAAACGCAGGTGTTTCTTATACCCAAGTCCGACCACTACCGCACCAGACTGACCCATACACTTGAAGTCTCGCAGATAGCGAGAACGATAGCAAGAGCCCTGCGGCTCAACGAAGACCTTACCGAAGCGATCGCGCTGGGTCATGATCTCGGGCATACGCCTTTCGGGCATGACGGGGAAAGAATGCTTCAGAAGCTGTGCCCGGAGAACGACTTCCGGCACTTCAAGCAGAGCCTGCGCGTCGTGGACAGGATCGAGCGCGACGGAGCCGGCCTGAATCTTACCTATGAAGTGCGCAACGGCATACTCTGTCACACGAATATGACTGCGGAGACTCTTGAAGGCGTTGTAGTGAAATACGCCGACAAGATAGCGTATATGAACCACGATATCGAGGACGCAGTCCGCGGAGGAGTGCTCGACCCCTCGGAAATACCGGCAAATGTGATAAAGACGCTGGGAGACACGAAAAGCAGGCGCATCACTACGCTTGTTTCGGACATAATCGCGAACAGCGGCGAGAAGATATGCTATTCCGCGGAGATACAGGCCGCCCACGACGAGCTGCGCAGTTTCATGTTCGGGAACATTTACAGCGCCGAGGCCATAAACCGCGAAAAGGACAAGGCCTGCCGGATCGTGGATTTCCTGTTTCACTATTATATGCAGAACAAGGACGCTATGCCGGAGCTTTACCTGCGTCTGGCGGACGAGGACGGTCCCGAAACGGCTGTCTGTGACTATATATCATGCATGACCGACGAATACGCGATAGATCTGTTCAAGGAACTGTGTATCCCGAAACAGTGGATCGCGCCGCGGAGGTGAGAGTTTGGCAAAACTGCCGGAGAGCTTTCTTGACGCTCTCAAAGCAAACAACGAGATAACCGCAGTGATGTCTTCTTATGTCGAACTGAAGCGGGCAGGGAGAGATTATGTCTGCTCCTGTCCGTTCCACGCCGAGAGAACGCCGTCCTGCCACGTCTATACCGGCACCCAGAGCTTTTACTGCTTCGGCTGCCACGCGGGCGGCGATGTGATCTCGTTCATCAGACTGATAGAACATCTTGAATATATGGAGAGCGTGCGTTTCCTCGCCCAGAGGTCGGGAATGTCGATGCCCGAGGACGCCGGTGACGACGATACCTCGAAAAAGCGTATGCGTATGCTCGAAATGAACCGCGACGCGGCGCGCTATTTCCGCGACGTGCTCAACTCCCCGGAAGGGCGCGAGGGCAGGGATTACATCGCGGAGCGGCGGCTGGAACGCGGCACCGTGATAAGATACGGGCTGGGATATGCTCCCAACGACTGGCACAGCCTGCACTTCCACCTGCGGAAGCTGGGCTACTCCGACGAGGAAATGGAAGCGGGAGCTCTTCTGGTAAGGCGGAACAACTCCGTTTACGACAAGTTCCGGCACCGCGTTATGTTCCCGATAATCGACAGACGCGGGAATGTGATAGCCTTCGGAGGCCGCGCACTGGAAAAGGATGCCCCCGCGAAGTACCTCAACAGCGATGAGACGCTGGTGTTCCACAAGCGCGAGAACCTGTTCTCGCTGAATTTCGCCAAAAACACGAAGGAGAAGTTCCTGATACTCTGTGAAGGGTACATGGACGTGATAATGCTCAACCAGGCGGGCTTTGACAGCGCCGTCGCCACGCTGGGCACAGCCATAACGCCCCAGCAGGTGCAGATAATGAAACAGTACGCTCCGGAAGTGATAATATCCTACGACTCGGACAGCGCAGGTCAGAACGCCGCCATGAAAGCGATAAACCTGCTCTCCGAAGCGGGTGTGGCATCAAGAGTGCTGGTGATACCGGACGCAAAGGATCCGGACGAGTATATCAAGAAGTTCGGCGCCGAGAGCTTCAGACAGCTTCTCGGAAAGACTGCCAACGCCCTTGACCACGAGTTCGGACGGATAAAGGCGGGCATAGACCTGACCGGGGCGGCCGGAAAAGCGGAATTCCTCAAAAAGGCGGTACCGTTCCTCGCGTCGATATACACCGATACGGACAGGACGATCTACATATCGGAGACCGCGAAGATCACCGAGCAGCCGCTGAACGTGATAACCGACCTGGTGAACGACCGCCGGAAAAAGAACACCGCGAATGAGCGGCGCGCCGAAGAGCGTGAGCTGATACACAGCAAGATAACCCGGGACCCCATAAACCCGGATTCCATAAGCTACCCGCGTGAGGAACGCGCCGAACGCGGCATAATCGCCTATATGTTCAATTCTCCCGACCTGCTGCCGCGGGTGGAGAAACGGCTGACCCCCGAGGATTTCCCCACAGCCTTCAACCGCCGGGTGTTCGTCTGCGTTTCAGAACGCATAAAAAACGGCGAGACCCTCGACATAGGCTCGATCGGAGCCGAATTTTCACCCGACGAAGTGGGCAGAATAACCGGTATATGCAGGCAGGCGGATAAGCTGCCGTACAGCATACCGCAGCTGGACGAGTACATAAGCGTGCTTGTGGCGTATCGCTCACAAAGGCAGGACAAGCCGGTGTCGGAAATGTCGGACGAGGAGCTTCTGCGTAAAATGGACGAGCTCCGGAACAAGAAGAAAAAGTAAGTCAATGATCAAAAATCAATATAAAGGGAACCTCTAAAAACCCATTTGAGAGAAAAAGAACTGCTTGCACCAACTGCTTCGTCAAGTCTCCTCACCTTGCGTCAGCAAGCTTTCGGAGCCTTTCCTTGCATTTGGCGCAATCATCTCATTTTCTCTATTCAAAG
>JAEEJW010000035.1 GCA_016282095.1 Ruminiclostridium sp.
CGGACTCGGCAGGGAGAATGCCGGACTTTATGCAAATCTGTACCACCGCGATTCAAGGACCGGAAAGCTCAGGTTCGCCGGCAGCAGAGTCATCGGCGAGGACGGCAGCGCGAAGCTGAAATTCGCATACCCGCCGGAGTACACGATAATGATCGACGATCATTCGCACGGCATCACGGCAGAGCCGACAGCGACCGGAGTCCGTCTGGCGTGGGAGCCTGCGGAGAATGCGGAAAGCTACACCGTTTATGTCAGAAAGAACGGAAAGCTGAAAAAGCTCACTACGACATCAAAGACTTCCGTGAACATTACGGGACTGAAAAACGGTACAACGTATGAATTTACGGTAAGATACAAAGTTGCGGGAAAGCTCTCGGAGATAGAGGATTCGTACACGATCAGCTTCAATGCGGCTTACAAGCCCGTAGTGAGCGCGCAGAGCGGTAACGGCAGCATTACGCTGAAGTGGAAGGCTGTCGGAGGGGCTGAGAAGTACAAGGTTTGCAGATACGTTGACGGCAAGCTGAAGGCTCTTTCGGAAGTTACCGGAACGGCTGTGAGGATCACCGGAACAAAGCCCGGACAGACCTACACCTACGCAGTCAAGGCTCTCATCAACGGAAAGTGGACGAAAGTCTTCGCAAGCGACCTTGTAAGCGTGGATGCACAATGATTATGAACCAAAAGCGCGGAGCCGGCGGCTCCGCGCTTTTTTGTGTGAAGGATAGACAGTATTAAGGCGATACTTTTCGGTTTTCGGAGGAAGCAGACGGTTGTGGATGTTATATTGCACAAAAATAATGCGATTCAGGCGGTAAAATGTAACAAACTTTATTAAATAGGCCGGAATGGTCTCCACAAGTTATGTTTTTTGTGATATAATAATACTATATGAAAATGTTTTGTCAGGTGAACAGAACCACTGGAAGCTGAAACAGATATACGGAAAACCGACTGAACTGTCAAATGCCGGGAACGCAGAGACCATGTACCGGATACAGCAAGGCTTACTCAGATATCGAAAATGCCCGGTATAAGCATGAACGGGCTTCTGGAATGCTTCGGAAATGGTGAACAGATACAAAACAGACAAATGTAGTATATCGGACCGGTTTATCAGCCCGGAAACATATATAATCAATGAATGGGAGGTACACTGACAATGAATGTCACAGCAGAAATGTTAGTCGAAAAGGCTAAGGAAAACGGGAAAGAGCTTACGCTCGAACAGGCGCAGGCGATGATGCTTGAAAAGCTCGGAGACGAAGAACTTGACGAGGTAGTGGGAGGAGACAAAAAAGCGTACGGCAGCTGCCCGAAAAGCCCTACCAAATACCATATAATGAAAAAAACAGGAAAAACAAGCCCCGGGGAATATTTAGGTGACCTGTGGCCGGATGTGGAATACGGATGTATTTACTGCGATAAGCGAGTGTGGCATAAATACTGAGAAATATCGTGTACTACAGATTAAAAGATGAATATGCGCTCCGGGGCTGGAAGGGTCTTCCGTATGCGGTAGGAAAATATAAGCTGCTGGATATGAGCGGAACAAGCGGATCTCTGCGCTATTCGGCAGACGAAAAAGCGAGCTTCTTCAATGAGGAACAGTTTGAAACGGTACGGAAGTTTGACGGCATAACACCCGTAGACGAGAACTCGCTGTCCGGAACCGGGAAAGATATCGTCCGGACAGCTCTTGAAAAAGGGATCGTAGCTGCATCGGAAGAGCCGCTCCCGGAGCTCACGGAATTCCAGAGATACATATACTATCCTGCTTTGTATGTCCGTGAAGCGGTCTGGTCGATAACCGGGAAATGCAACTACCGCTGCCGGCACTGCATACTCTCGGCGCCCGACGGGCTCCATCCCGAGCCCGACATTGACGACTGCCGGCGGATAGCCGATCAGCTTGCCGAGTGCGGTATAAATACCGTTACGCTTACCGGAGGCGAGCCTCTTGTGAGAAAGGATTTCCTGCGGTTCGCGGAAATGCTGACCGGGCGTGATATTAAGATCAGGATAATTATGACCAACGGCAGACTGGTAACGCCGGACATACTCGACGGTCTTGAAAGGCTCGGGCAATACCCCGGATTCCAGGTCAGCTTTGACGGCGCAGGGCACCATGACAGTATGCGCGGAATAAAGGGAGCGGAAGAAGCGGCGCTTTCGGCGATGCGTCTTCTTGTTTCAAGGGATTATGCGGTAACATCGTCGATGTGCATTGACCGTGAAAGCGCGGGCAGCATCAGGGAAACTGTAAATCTTCTTGCCGGGATCGGGATAGATAGTCTCAGCGTGTCGGCACCGCAGAAATTCGGCGCATGGGCAAAGGCCGGAAACGACCGGGCATTGTCGTTTGAAGAAACTATGGAGATCTTCCTTGGGTATATCCCTCATTTCTTTGAGGACGGGATGCCTGTCACTGTCAGTCTGGGCGGTATGTTCAGCTGCAACAGGGGCGGAACGCTCTACAAAATACCTTATGCGCGGAAATTTGATACTGATGAAGAACTGCAAAAGCATCTTATATGCAGTACTGCAAGATACAATGTTTATATTTCCGCGGAATGCCGGCTTATGCCATGTCTCGGGTACAGCACCACGGAATATGCAGACGAGTTTCCCGATCTGCTTGAGACCCCGCTGAAAGAAGCACTCTCCGTATCTCTGGCGCATGACATAATGATGTGCCGTATGAAAGAGTACTTCGCAAGGAACGAAAAATGCCGCACCTGCGAAAAGCGCCTGAAATGTGCGGGCGGGTGCAGGGTGAACGCTATGATCGGCGGCAGGGACAATCTCAGCATCGATGAGGAAGCGTGCAGTTTTCACCTCGGAGGTTATGAGGAGCGGATCAGGGAAACGGCCTACAACGCCATACAGCGCCTCGGCCTTAAGGAGAACTGTATTGGTATAATTCCCCGGGCGGTTCCCGGTGAAGGATAAAAATAGGAATATAAATGCAAATACTGCAAAGGCTGGACCTTTATAGCATATTGAATAAAATTATCAAGCGGTCAGACCAGTAAAATATGAATGTACGGAGGATTGATATTATGGCAATGAAAAATTTCAGACAATTAAAGGAAGACGCAGCAGCCAATAAAGAACTCGCAAAAAAGCTCGAAGAAGCGGACAGAGAATTTCATAAATCAGATGATATGAATGCTTTTATAAAAGCAGCCGCGGAACTCGGATATGAAGTGACCGAGCAGGACATTTCCGTCCAGGACGAACTTGTAAAGCTGGACGAAGAAGAACTCGACAATGTGGCAGGAGGAGCATTCGGTTTTGGAACCAAGGCCCCGGACGGACATGAGATAGGCTGTATATTCAGCTTCTCATACTATGTGGGACCGAATTCGTTCTGTCCCAACAACTATGATGACGGTCATGAATATGTTTTTGTCGGACTTGATCCGGAAGATGAAGACTATGAACTTTACCAATGTAAACACTGCGGTTATGAGATTTTCGAGTTCATTGGCGGCGCAGTAGAATGATAATATCATAATAATATGGAAAAAACATTATTCAGAAAAAGCAGCATTGAGAACCTTAACTCTCCCGAACAGCTCAACGATTACATAAAAGCGGCAAGCCCTGCTGTATGGGTAGTTCTTGCGGCGATAATCGCACTGCTCGCCGCAGTGTTCGCATGGATATATTTCGGCTGTATTTACACGAGAGTAGCCGGAGTGGCTGTGAATGACAACGGAACGCTTTCCTGCTATGCCCGTGCTGAGGATATGCTTAAAGCAGGAAATTCTGTAAAGGTCTCGGTGAACGGGACAGATTACATAGTAACGGAGATTACCCCCGGACCTTTCAAACTCGATCCTGCGGAAAGCGCCATAGATCAGATCATATCAATTATCGGCGGCTTTTCCGGTGATGAGTGGCTTGTAAAACTCCCTCTTGCGGAAAATACCGGTATAACTGAACTTTCGGTGGAGGGAGCGGTGATAACTCTCGAAGAAATAAAACCGTTGACCTTCATTACGGGAGGCAGCAATGAATAAGAAGGCAGTCAGATCCCCTGTAAAAAAAGGCGCGGCAAAAGTACCGGTCGTTATGCAGATGGAAGCGCTGGAGTGCGGTGCGGCTTGCCTCACGATGATACTTGCTTATTACGGCAAATGGATCCCGCTGGAACAGGTACGTTCCGACTGCGGAGTGTCCCGCGACGGATCAAAAGCGAGCAAGATACTCAGAGCTGCGAGAAGTTACGGCCTTGATGCCGACGGGTTTCGCGCGGAAAGTATAGAGATAATCCGTGCCAAGGCCAAGTTCCCCTGCATAATACACTGGAACTATAACCATTTTGTCGTACTTGACGGAATCAAAGGCAATAAGGCATATCTCAATGACCCCGCAAAAGGTTATGTGGTTGTAACGCTTGAAGAACTTGACAAGTCATTCACCGGGATCATTATGATGTTCGAGCCTGCGGAAAGCTTTGAACCGGGCGGAAAGCCCAAAGGCGTATATGAGTATGCAAAACAGCATCTCAAGGGAACGAGCACTGCTGTTATATTTGTTGTGCTTACAACACTGATATCCACGCTTATCGGTATTATAAACCCGATATTCTCGCGGATATTCTACGACCGGCTTCTCAGCGGACGGAATCCGGACTGGCTGATACCGTTCATGATCGCGCTTGTCATTATATCATCTGTACAGCTGATTGCCTCATGGATAAATGCCGTCAGCAGCTCAAGGATAAACGGCAAAATGTCGGTGGTCGGCAGTATGACATTCATGTGGCATATACTGCACCTGCCGATGGAGTTCTTCTCGCAGAGAATGGCAGGCGATGTCCTGAGCCGCAAGGATTCGAACGCGAATATCGCAAAGAGTATCGTAAGCACAGTGGCACCGCTGTTTCTTAATACCTGCCTGATGATATTCTATCTCACGGTTATGCTCGGTTACAGTATTCCGCTGACCATGGTGGGCATAGGTTCTATAGCGGTTAATACGCTGGTGTCCAACATAGTATTAAAAAAACGGCTCAACTATTCCCGTGCGCAGATGCGCGACAGCGGAAAACTCGCCGGAACAACGGTCTCGGGCATAGAGATGATAGAGACTATCAAAGCCTGCGGAGCCGAGAACGGTTTTTTTGAAAAGTGGTCAGGTTATCAGGCAAGCGTCAACAACGGTGCTTATAACACAATAAAGACAGACCTGTATCTCGGTACTGTACCGGCGATAGTATCTTCGCTTGCAAATATAGCCGTGCTGATCTCCGGAGTGTTCCTTGTAATAAACGGACATTTTTCAGTAGGTATGGTAATGGCGTTCCAGTCATATCTCGGATCGTTTACCGGACCGGCACAATCCATTATCGCGGCACGCAGTACGATTCATCAGATGAAAGCCGAAATGGAACGTGTTGAAGACGTAATGGGATATAAAGAGGACGTGACAGAAAATCCCGCGGAAGATACTGACGAAGATTACGAAAAACTGTCCGGAGAATTTGAACTGAAGAACATAACATTCGGTTACTCAAAGCTGGATAAACCGCTGATAACCGATTTCAGCATAAAAGTTGAACAGGGGCAGAGAATAGCGCTGGTAGGTTCCTCCGGCTGCGGAAAGTCCACGCTTTCAAAGCTGATCTCCGGTCTGTACAGACCCTGGAGCGGCGAAATACTTTTTGACGGAAAACCGATATCCGAGATCGACAATAATGTATTCAGAAGCTCGGTAGCGGTAGTCGATCAGGAAATTACGCTTTTTGAAGACACTATCGGAAATAATATAAAAATGTTTGATTCAACGATAGAGGACTTTGAAATGATAATCGCCGCGCGCGATGCACAGATACATGATGATATAATGCACCGCACAGGCGGTTATAAGTGCAGCCTGAAGGAGGGCGGCGGAGATCTTTCCGGCGGTCAGCGGCAGAGAATGGAAATAGCGCGTGTGCTTGCACAGGATCCTAAGATAATTATTCTCGATGAGGCTACCTCCGCGCTGGATGCAAAGACCGAGTTCGATGTTGTAAGCGCGGTCAGGGAACGTGGCATAACCTGCGTCGTAGTGGCTCACAGGCTTTCAACTATACGCGACTGTGACGAGATACTTGTGCTTGACAAAGGTGTTGTGGTCGAGCGCGGGACGCATGACGAGCTGTTCGCCAGGGGCGGTTATTATACGAAGCTCGTGACTAATGAGTAAGGGGGTGGGTGACATTGTCCTTTCTTGACAGTCAGATCAAAGAGCGGATCGAAAAAGAAGATGCCGAGCTTGCCGAAGCGCTTGCCGACGCTGCCGGCGCGGTCATGGGCAGGCGGGTCTCCGCAGCTTTGAACGATGACCGCATAGCCGCGAAAAATGCCATAGAGCGTATACTCAAATACTACCATGCAAAGCCGAGAGAACTGCCCGATGAAATATCGGACGTTAATGAACAGATAGATTATCAGATGCGCCCCCACGGGATAATGACACGCCGAGTCAGACTCGAGAAAGGGTGGCATAAGAACGCGATAGGGGCGATGATCGGCATACGCAGGTCGGACGGCGGAGTTGCCGCGCTTCTTCCGTATGGCTTTACAGGATACAGATACATAGATGAAAATACCGAAAAGTCCGTGAAGATAACTTCAAGGAACGAAGATCTTTTGGAGGACGAAGCAATAGTTTTCTACCGCCCTTTCCCTGTAAAGAAAATGAAGCTGTACGACCTCATAAAGTATATTATTTCAACGATCCCGAAAACAGATATAGCAATGCTGATCCTTATAACGGCAGCGATAACGGGAATAGGTTTTTTCACACCCTTGATAAACAACTTCATCTTCTCGGATGTTATCAAAACCGGCAGCAATACTCTGCTTGCCGGTGCGGCCATCGCACTTGTATGCATGACCTTGTGTACGGTATTTACCGGAATAATTAAAAAGCTCGTGAATATGCGCATCAACACAAGGCTTTCGCTGACCATCCAGGCGGCTACGATGATGCGTGTACTTTCACTGCCGGCGGATTTCTTCAAAAAATACAATTCCGGCGAAATGAAAACAAGGTCGCAGAGCATGAGTTCGCTCTGCAATATGCTTGTTAATACGATCTTCACTGCATCGCTCACATCTGTCTTCTCGCTGGCATATGTCGGGCAGATCTTTGTTTATGCTCCCACACTTGTAGTGCCGGCATTGCTTATAACAGCCATAACTCTGGTGTTTTCGCTGATAACGACTTTTACACAGATGAAGATAAGCCGTGAGGCAATAAAGGCGTCGTCCAGGGAATACGGAATGGCCTATGCTATGATGCAGGGCATACAGAAGATAAAGCTCGCGGGAGCAGAAAAGAGAATGTTTGCACGCTGGGGCAAAATATATGCCGAGAGCGCGAGACTGACTTATGACACCCCCAAATTGATCGTCCTGAATCCTGTCATAAATGCGGCTATCTCTCTTACGGGAACGATCGTGATGTATTTCATGGCTGTGAACAGCGGAGTATCTACAGCCGATTTCATAGCATTCAACGCAGCATACGGAATGGTTTCCGGCGCATTCATGGGGATATCGGGTATAGCCACGACTGCGGCAAATATCAAGCCTGTGCTTGAAATGGTAGAGCCGATAATGAATGTCGAACCGGAGATCTCCGCCGACAAGGAGATACTTACTTCCGTAACCGGTATGATCGAGCTTGACAGCGTTTCTTTCAGATACGACGAATCCATGCCGCCGGTAATTGACGATCTGAATCTCAGGATACGTCCCGGACAGTATGTGGCAATAGTCGGAAAAACAGGATGCGGAAAATCAACGCTTGTCCGGCTTCTGCTGGGCTTTGAAAAGCCGCAGAAAGGAAGCATATACTACGATGGCAAGGATATAAACTCGGTCGACTTGAGGTCTTTGCGCAGCAAGATAGGTGTTGTACTTCAGAACGGCAAGCTGTTCACCGGAGACATATATTCCAATATCGTCATCTCTGCCCCGACTCTCACTGTCGAAGATGCGTGGGAGGCGGCCGAGACCGCAGGAATTGCGGATGATATCCGGGCAATGCCCATGGGTATGTTCACGATGATTTCCGAAGGCAGCGGAGGCATCTCCGGCGGTCAGAAACAGCGTCTAATGATCGCCCGTGCGGTGGCGCCCAAACCGAGAATACTGATACTTGACGAAGCGACAAGCGCACTGGACAACATTACGCAGAAGAACGTATCGGAAGCACTCGATAAGCTAAACTGCACCAGAATAGTAATAGCGCACCGCCTCTCAACGATAAAGCAGTGCGACAGGATAATCGTTCTCGACAAGGGCAAGATCATTGAGGACGGCAAATATGATGAGCTGATAGCAAATAACGGCTTTTTTGCCGAACTTGTCGCAAGACAAAGAATTAACGAATAATCGCTATCTGCTCTGCTTATCGATCAATTTGTGTATAATGAACAAATAACAGGAGGAACATAAAAATGGCAGCATTACTTAAGATCAGAAGCAAAAAGGAGGCAGGCTCCGTCGTTGTTATCCCGGAAGGGCGCATTGACGCAAACACGGCATCCCTGCTCGACAAGGAGATAACATCTGTCATAGACGGCACAGATTCCATCGTCATAGACTTTGACAAGGTGGAGTATATCTCGTCGGCAGGTCTTCGTGTCCTGCTCGGGACGAGCAAGGCAATGCTGAAAAAGAACGGTAATCTCAATGTGATAAATATTTCCGATAATATAATGGATGTATTTGCAGTGACCGGATTTGTAAATAAGCTTAACTTAAGCAAAAAATAAGGAAACGTTGATATGGAGATTTCTGATAATGTACGTTTTTTTCTGAGCCGTCAGAAATGGCTGGTGAGGGGCTGTTTTTACTTCTGCCTTATACTCACGATAAGTTCTATGTTGTTTTTCAGAATAGACGGAGCCGATGACCTCACACAGGCCAACTGTATCAGTATAGGTGCGGATATGGTATCGCTGGCTATATGTACGACTCTGCTTTACAGCTGTAAGCAGGATAAGGATATGAACAGCGGTCATACGCAGATCTTTGTCTTTCTGATAACTATGGAAGCGTGCGAGATCTTTACCGATTTGGCAAGCTGGCTTGTTTCCGGTGATTCCGAAATGATAGTCTGGAACATGATCTTCTGTGTCGGCAATTATTACAGCGCAACACTTCTTGTGTTCTTTTTCTGGCGTTATGTAGCAACGACGCTTGAACTGGAAGGCAAACTCGTTGCCGTGCTCAACTGGCTGATGAATATACTTATTATACCGGATATTATCTGCTCCAGCATTAATTTTTTCTACCCCCTGCATTTCAGTATAGATGCAGAAGGTGTATATCATCGTGAAAGCCTGTATATGCTGAGCCATCTTTACAATGTGGTCGCAATAACTGCGGGTATTATCGTATTCATCAAATCAAAGTCGCCGGCGCGTGTAAAGCTGATCACCGCCTCATTTGTACTTATCCCTGTCTTCGCGCAGATAATGACAGGATATAATCCGGGTCTCACAACACAGTATTCGGCTATGCTTGTATCCATCGTGCTTATTTACGGAGTGCTGTTTGCGGAACGGGAGATGCGGCTCGTTGCAACAGAGAAGGAACTTTCGATGGCTACCAGCATACAGAACAGCGTTATGCCCAATATATTCCCGGCTTTTCCGGATCGTGAGGAATTCGATATCTATGCTTCAATGGATCCTGCAAAAGAAGTTGGCGGAGATTTTTACGACTTCTTTTTCGTTGATAATGACCACCTTGCAATGATGATAGCCGATGTTTCCGGAAAGGGGATCCCGGCAGCACTGTTTATGATGTCCGCCAAGATCGTCATAAATGACCGGACGATGATGGGCGGTACACCCGCTGAGATACTGGAATACGCAAACAACCGTATCTGTGACAAGAATGAAGAAGGTTTGTTCATAACGGTATGGCTCGGAATTCTTAATATAAAAACAGGAAAACTTATCTGCGCGAATGCGGGACACGAATTTCCGGCTTTGTTCAGGAACGGAAAGTTCGAGCTTTTTGAAGATGAGCACGGATTTGTTGTGGGAGGCTGTGAAGACGAGAAATATACGGATTATGAGATCCAGATGTCTCCCGGAGACGCTATCTTCGTATATACCGACGGAGTACCGGAAGCAACTGATGCGAAAGGCGAGATGTTCGGTACGGAACGAATGACAGAATCGCTTAATAAGCACAGGAATGATACTCCGGATCAGCTTCTGAAAGCTGTTAAGGAGGACGTTAAGGAATTTGTGAAGGAGGCGCCTCAGTTCGACGATCTTACCATGATGACACTGACATTCAACGGTCCTACAAAGGGAAAGGACGGAGGCAATGAATAAACTTGTTGTTCCGGCTGAAATGGATAAGCTTGATGATGTCATAGAATTCATTGACAATTCGCTCAAAGGGCATGAATATTCCGATAAGGCACTTATGGCGATCGAGATAGCGGTCGAAGAGATATTTGTTAATATCGCAAAGTACGCATACGCACCTGTAGTGGGTGAAGCAACGGTCGAAACGGAGATCTGCGGGGATCCGGAAATACTCGCGGTCAGATTTATCGACAGCGGCGTGAAGTATGATCCCCTTGAAAAAGAAGATCCCGACACCGGACTTTCCGTTGAAGATACACCCATAGGCGGTCTCGGGATCTTTATGACCAAAGAGAGTATGGACGATGTCATTTACGAATATAAAGACAATAAAAACATTCTTACCATAAAAAAAGCGCTGAAGTGAGCAATGGCATCGCTGAACGGCGGATGAACGCTTTGGAATGGAATGTATCGCATATAAAAAAGGACTGCCTGCCAGACGGTCCTTTTTCCATATATTACCGGTCCATAGCGGCTTCCATAAGGAGTACCGCCGTTTCAGCTCCTTTTTTCGCTCTGTATTATCTCTGATGTTGTCTTGTTGTTTATAATATTATTACGGAAAGAGTGTTCGTGCGGGAGACTGCGCCGCGCTTTCTGACAAGGCATATCGTCCGGAGCTCATATTCAGCCGGAAACATGAACGCGGGATTGACAATACGGAAAAATCGTGCTATAATAATGGCTGTCCGGCAGCTGCCGGCGACGCATTTATCACAGAATGATTTTTTGAGGCGAACGTTATGGATCTGATATTTGAATTGATAATTGAGTGTATGATAGGACTTATAACCGATGACGGAGTCGATATCGTGACCGGTTCGGACAGAACAAAGGGCTGGTCAAAAGGGTTTAAGATCTTTATTGTTGCCGCAGCGTTATTGATAATTCTGGCAATAGTCGGCCTGCTCCTGCTGCTGGGAATATATTTCTGGTCAGAAGGCGATATGTCTGCCGGCATACCGCTTACGATCGCGGGAGCCGCATTACTGATATTCTCCGTTTTTAAATTCGTTATGGCATACCGGAAAAATATCTCATCGAAAAAAGAACGCAGGAAATGAGCCTGCGTTTTTTTCTTCATTTTTTCCGGGCGGTTCCTGCCGGAAATTGCTCAATACAAACATCAGGATGTCAGATTACCAGTCCGGTAATTGACAAAACTAAATAAAATATGATATAATCATATTAATATGGGTAGTTATGCTAATGATCCCTGGTGCAGAAAAGATGATATTCCCACGAGGACGATACGGGGAAGTAAATCATTGCCGCATCGTTTATGAAATTAAAAGCAATAATGAAAGGATAACGCCTATGAAAAAGTTGATAAGAAAGATTGCCGCTCTGCTGACTGCTTCGACAATAGCACTGGCAGCCGTAACTCTTCCGGATACGGAAGGACTGCTGCCGGGTCTCACAGTGCGTGCATCGGCGGCTGACGCTTCGAGTGTGTTCGGCGCACTTTCCGGTGGTCTGTACACTCTTGAAAGCAAGACTTACACACTGACCGAGGATATTATCACATCAGGTCGTATCTATGTCCCGGCCGGCGTCACGGCGGAGGTTGATCTTAACGGCCATACGATAGACCGTGGGCTAAAAACTCTCACAAACGGCGGAGGCGTGTTCGGCGTAGCCGACGGCGCACAGCTTACCGTGACAAACGGCACGGTCACCGGCGGAGCACGCGGAAGCGGCAACGGCGGCGGTTTCAATGTAAACGGCGAGCTGATACTTGACGGCGTTATCATCGAAAACTGCAAGGCGGAAGACGCAGGCGGCGGCATCTACATCAACGGCGCGAATGCCTCTGTGCTGATGACAGGAAACTGCATCGTCAGAAATAACAGTGCGGGGACATACGGCGGCGGTATCTACGTCGGTCAGGGCGCGAAGCTCTCGATAGAAAACGAGCCCGTTGTGAAGGGCAACACCGGAACAAACGTTTATCTGACAAAAGGCCGAAAGATAAATGTTTCCTACTATCTGGTATCGGGTGCCGAGGTCGGCGTTACTCAGGAAGATGTGGGAGCGGCCAGCTTCACGGAGAATTACCGCACATACAACAGCGCAGACCCGTCCGGATATTTCTTCGGAGACAACGGCGACATTGCGGTTCTCGACGGATATGATGCGTATCTGGCAGTTGAATATGTAAGCCGTTCGTGGAACAGCACATCAAAGAAAGTCGAGGAAGAAACACTTTACGCCGATACATACATACCGTTCAGCAAGGTCACGGTAAGCGGCGACAATACCGTGGATCTGACCGATGATCAGTGGTATGTTGTTACGCAGAACACCAGGATCTCGCATAAAATCCGCGTGTTTATCGGAGCGAATATCATCCTCTGCGACGGTGCAGAGCTGATCTGCGACAAAGGTATAGTAGTCGAGAACACTAATACTCTCCGTATCTATGGGCAGAAAAATGGTACGGGCAGACTTGTCAGCACAGCTCCTGACCATTGCGCAGGTATAGGCTGCGACTATGACAGCAAAAACGATAAAGTGGGAACGATAAAGATATTCGGCGGAAATATCACATCTACCGGCGGCAAATTCGGTTCCGGTATCGGCGGCGGAGACAATACCGGCGCCGGCACGATCGAGATCTACGGCGGAACAGTAACGGCTAAAGGCGGTGAATGGAAAGGCAACGGTATAGGCAGCGGCTACAAAAGCGATAACGTCGGAAATATAGTGATAATGGGCGGAACGGTAAATGCCACCGGCCCGAATGAAGGTGCCGGTATCGGCGGCAACAGTTTTTCAGATCTCAAATCGGGTAAAATAACTATAAACGGCGGTACAGTCAACGCAACAGGTATAGGAGGCGCCGGTATCGGTTCCGGAATAGGCGCCAGTGCAGATATAGATATAACTATCAACGGCGGAAAGGTAATCGCCGTTTCCAAATCCGAAGATTCCTATTACGGCGGTGCAGGTATAGGAACCGGCGGTTCCGGTTTACAAGATTCGGGAGGCAACGATTTTTCCGGAAACATAACCATAACCGGAGGAACAGTTAATGTTTCAGGCGGCGAAAGCGCTTTCGGCGGAAGTGCCGGTATAGGCGGAAGCTTCCGCGGAAACATGAGCGGCATGGTAACCATAACCGGAGGTGAGGTAACGGCTGTGGGTTACAACGGAGGTGCCGCAATAGGCACCGGTTCCAAGCGTGAATCCAAACCTTACAAAGGTGGAGATTTTACCGGCAAGGTCTCGATCCTCGGTGGAACGGTCCGTTTAAAGAATTTTACAGATTACATATCCGCTGTATATATCGGCGAAGGCGGTGGCTTTCTCGAAAGCGGCCAATATGCCGGCACTCTGGCGCTCGGGGATAACATGAAGGTCCAGCTCAGGGATGAGGCTGACAAAACCGGAGAAGATGTCCCTGTGTCCGACCGCATATCGGCGTGCCGGATTGAACACACAGAATATAACGCTTTATTGATCATACCCTGCGACCATTCCGGTGCAAATTACGGAATGGATCCCGAGGACGATACAATGCACATAAAGCAATGCAAATATTGCAAGCACAGCGAGAAAGAACCGCATAAGCCGGACAGCACGGGAAAGTGCACGCTTTGCGGATATTCGCTGGAGCTTACGAAGGTAGAACGCGTAGAGCCGACCTGCACGGAGCAGGGCAATGCCGAGTACTACACCGACAAAGACGGCAATTACTACATGGAAGATCCGAAGAAACCGGGCAGCATCATAAACGTCACGGCGAGAATGACAGACCTTCCCGAGCTCGGACATGACCTTGTCAGCGAGATCACCGACAAGACGGA
>JAEEJW010000036.1 GCA_016282095.1 Ruminiclostridium sp.
AAGTCGGGATTGATGGTAGTTCTTGTATACGGATGCACCCACTGAGCCCGTACGCCGATCTGTTTCATGTACTTTCCGACAGTCCTTTCGGCTATGATCTCTCCGTTTTTTCGCAGCTCTTGCGTGATCTTGGGAGCACCGTAATTCTGATGAGAAGCATTGTGAATATCGATGATCCGCTCCTTGACTCGATTGCGCCGCTGCTCAGTAACAGAGGGGCGACGGTGTTTCCACTCCTTGTATCCCGAACTTGAAACGCCCAGCTTTTTCAGCACTCCGCAGACGGAAACGCGGCGTTCTGCGTGCTCCGCCATGTCAGATACAGCCTTGTATATCTCGGCTGCTACTGTTTCTCCCCCAGAATGCCGATCGCTTTTTTTAGGACTTCAAGAGCATCTTGAGTATCCCGTAGCTCGCGCTTGAGACGAGCAATCTCTTTAGCCTCATCGGACGAATAGTTGCCGGAGCCGCGAAAAGCGTTCTCGCCCTTGTTCTTATGATCCGACAGCCACCCATGATAGGTGTCATAGGGTACGCCGAGCTTGGCTGCACATTCTTTGATCGTGAGATCGGGGTGGTCGAACCGGTATGCTACCGCATTCTGCTTGAATTGTTTGTCATACTGTTTTCCCATGATAATACCTCCAATGATATTCTCTTTCTATGATACCATGCCTGTCAAGCGCCGAAACCCAGCGCTCTCCATTCGCTACGCTCATTCCGAGCGCTGGGTTTCCTGCTCATATCATTGGTCTGTTTAAAATGGACTATTTTTATTCTAGCACTAGTTTGATAATACCATATAAAGATGAAAATAGCAATAGAGGATGAAACCATAAACAGCTGAATGCGGCAAACTCAGCTTCGGGTGCGCGGGCTCCGCGCTTATGCCATATAAAGATAACTTTGTGTATTGGAAAATGTTGTCGTATATCAGAAATTTCCGTGAATTTCAGGTGCGGTGATAATATACAAAACATTATGTGCCGGATTGTGATAAATGCCGATTCGGCTTTATCCGTAAACTGTATATGATAATATACTTGACTTGACGCGAAAAATGTATTATAATACATATCAAGGTAAGTCGGCGCATAAGTGCGCCTATGCGATAAAACGATTACACAAACGGAAGTAAAAAAGGAGTAACGTATGAAAAAAACAAGACTCAGAACAGCCCTGATGTCCATGCTGCTGGCGGCGTCGTTTGTTCTGTCCGGCTGCGGCGGAACACAGCCCGCACAGACTGACGGTACCACGAAGCCTGACAGCACGCAGGGCGGCACAGTGACTCCCGCGGAGACGGAGCCTCCGAAAAATGCCAACAATGCCGATGACAGCGGCCTTAATACCATGACCGCGCTTGAAGTCTCAAAGCTCATGGGTAACGGCATAAACCTCGGCAATACTCTCGAAGCCTACAATCATCAGGCTTATCTGAACGGCACAGACCCGACTCTTGCGGAAACTGTATGGGGAATGCCCACAACGACCCGTGAAATGATCGACGGTATGAAAGCCGCGGGCTTTGATACCCTGCGCGTGCCGGTGGCATGGACAAACGGCATGAACTACGAAGCCGGCGACTACACCATAGACGAACGCCTTATGCAGCGCGTGGAGACAGTCGTGAACTACGCCCTCGATGCCGATATGTTCGTCATCGTGAACGACCACTGGGACGGCAGCTGGTGGGGAATGTTCGGTTCCGCCAGCGAAGAGACCCGCGCTAAGGCAATGGAAATGTACAAGGCTATGTGGCGCCAGATCGCGGGGAATTTCGCGGACTATTCCTACAAGCTGATATTCGAGTCCGCAAATGAGGAGCTGGGCGACCGACTCAACGACAAGGACGTGGCAAAGGATTCCGGAAGCCTCAACACCGATCAGTGCTACGAGACCGCCAATATGATAAACAGCGAGTTCGTGAAGCTGGTGCGCTCCACAGGCGGCAAGAACGCCGACAGGTTCCTGCTCATCGCGGGCTATAACACAGACTTCTCCCGCACATTCGATGACAGATATCAGATGCCCGAGGACACAGTGGAGAACAAGCTGTTCCTGTCCGTGCATTACTATACTCCGTGGGATTACTGCGGCACCAAGGCCGTGCAGAGCTGGGGTTCGCCGAAGCAGTATGACGAGATGAACGACCTGTTCAAGAAGCTCACGAAGTTCACGGACAAGGGCTACGGCGTTATCATCGGCGAGTACGGCGTTCTTACGGACGGAAGCTCCACACCCAAGCCCGACACCGATATCTATTTCACGAATCTGCTGAACAACTGCGATATGTACAATGTAGTGCCTGTGCTCTGGGACTGCAACGGACTTTACCGCCGCAGGGAAGGGAAGATAGCGGACGAGACTATCGCGAAGCTCTTCCTCGACCGCAGCTACAAGTCCCAGTCGTCGCTGGAATATGAACAGATAATTGCGAACGCAAAGGCTCAGATGGCAGAGGACTACGAATTCGCGCAGGCGAGAATGTCCGATGAGGGCGATATTCCCGCTACCGACGACACGGCTGTGGCGTGGATTATGTATCAGTCCGCCGATTACGGCATGGCATACTGCGTCGGCAACGTCTATGACCCGACCAACAAGAGTACCGGGGTAAAGGCGACAAACGCCCTGATAACCGGTGAGGGTCAGTACACCGTATCGCTGGATTTCACGGCGGCGGGTATCGCGAACGGCGTGAATTTCTCGGCGCTGGGCATCTATAACGGCGAGACGCTGTTCCCGGGCTACGCGGTCACGATAGACAGCCTGAAAGTGAACGGCGAGGAATGTGAGCTTGTCGGAAAGCCGTTCACGAACACGGACGACGGCAAATGCACCCGCGTGAACCTGATGAATCCGTGGGTTCCCAAGCCTCCGGACGATGCGAGAACCGCAGACGGCGACCTTGAGGGCATCTCCGCGCAGGTATGGCAGATAAGCGCAAGAAAGCGCATCAACACAATCGAGATAACATTCACATATTCGGCACCGAAGGAATAAAACAAGCCGGCAGTCCATTACGGGCTGCCGTACTATATTTATGAACTCCAATAAAAAATCTCATCAGTTTGAGGAACTGTTGCCAGAGGAACGTTTGTTACAGGTATTTCCGGTGATGTTCCTAACGGAACCATGGGCGCAGTACCGACAAAGTATCCTTTAGAGTTAATACCTGATGTCTGTCCGTCCCATTCAAACCCGTCTGCGAAGTTACCGTTCCCTAATATTACAGGACAATCTTCACCGGCAATTATAGGCTGATCATAGCCTTTTATGTAGACCGCTGCTGTGCAATAACCGTTGGAAAGCGAGACTAACATTGAGCATTGTTTTAATCCGTTGAATAACTTTTTAAGATCAATAAGAAGCTCCTGATATTCATCTGAACTGCACGACCATGTACCGTTTTCATCAACGACAAAATTTATTATACTATTATTCTTATACAATGAAGATTTTTTATATTTATATAAAAAACCGTAACATTCATTTTTTAAAGAAGATGCGGTGGAGTTGCAGCTTGCAATTTCGCTTTCTATATATGCGGGATATTCTTTTTCGAGTATTACAGCGTTCCAGAACTCTTTATCAGTGATCTCTGAGAAATCTGTATATCTTGCGCGGAGCTGTTTCCAATATGATTCATCGGAAATGCTGTCAGAAACATCATGATGTTTTCTTACACATTTCCATTCATTGGTAGCAAATACGCCCTCTAATGTGAAATTATCTGACACTGCCGAAGCTGATTTAGGTTCATCGCTTTTGGGGTTATTAGGTGTTGAACAAGAAGAAGCGAAAACTATCAGCAAGGATAAAAAACATAAAAGTAATGATTTGATTTTCATGATGATTTCCTTTCTTTACAGTAACTAATATGTAGTTATAGTTTATTACATTTATAAAACGAAGTGTTTCAATTTGGAGATTAATACCCTATTACATCTGAATATACAGTCTCTATTGTAGATTTGGGAATATCTGCAATACTTATTATATATTCAATATTATTGTTTGGGTCGTAGATGCCAAGACTATCAATTCTGTCCTCAAATTCGGGGTTTACATTTATTAACATAATGTACTGCATGAGAAGTTCCAGAGTTTCACTGGTGGTAGGCTTTGGTTTTTTACTATTTGACAAAAAGAGTTTCCATAAAGTACTGTAAGATAAAAAATCAAAATTACTTCTACTAACAATCTCATTATATGCGCCGCTCATTTTGGGAAATGAAGACACATTATCGCACCAAATGATAGGTTTAATAGGGGGAGGTGGTGTTGTCTCTGTTGTTCCTGGGTGATTGATTCCGTGTATGCATGTTTCCTCTATACTCAAAACGACATCATAAATATAGTTATATAGTTCTTCGGGAATATGAAAATCTATATGTGCTTTGTTACTGCGTTTATTAGCAAAGTATTCATAAGATATTAAATTGATGATATCTTCAATAATTTCAATATCGAGAAGGTCTGGCGTGGAAAGAGCAGAGTCTAACATATTATACCAACTACAGGAATGTTTGATATTCTCTAAGAGCCTGTTTGCATTTTCAGTTTCATTTTTATTGTTTGCTCCTTTTAAGGCTCTTTCAAAAATGCTATCAAAACAGTTTTCGGGGTTTTCTATAATACCTTCACAATTGATAATAGTAACTATAATCCTCCTTAACAGTTTAAGTGAGCGTTCAAAAGTGTCATATGGCTCCGGGAATAAACTTTCTTTGTGTTTAAAATACCTAGATATGAAATCGCTGATATCACATTTTCGCTCTTCTGGATACATATAACCAGTTGATCCGGGACATTGTTTAAATTTTGTTATGCTGAGAAAACCACCCTCAGGTTGTTTATAGGTTTTAGCAATTGTAGCAATAGATGCCATTTTATACCTCCTGTTCTGACATTCGACAAATTATTGTTATACATCTTACTTACGGTTTACATAGTATCTGCAACCCTTTTTTAAACAATCATGTTCTTGTCTGAGCTGCCGGGTCAGAAACCCTTCATGCTCATAAAATGTACAGTATCCGACACATTTTCCTGAACCTGTTATTTTGCCGTCTATACATCTTCTGGTGTGATTAGCATTGCTGCTGGACAAATCAAATACCGAATATCTCATATCCGATAAATGCAGATAGTTGTCATTGAAGGTGATAGTTACGGTAGACATTATTGCTGCCTCCTTTCGTTTTTATTTAAGAAAATGTACCATGGTTTTTCTTTAATTTAATTATATCCCATAATATCCCCAATGTCAATGATAAAAAGCCTTCCACAAAAATGGAAGGCATAAAAAATAAAAGAATGAATTGGTAATTATTGAACAAAAAAGGCAGCCCGTTTCCGGACTGCCTTTATTGCGTTTTCGTAGGTTCCTGAAGTCGCCGTATCAGAGATCACTCTGAAACACAGCTTCGGGAGCGGCGGCTCGCCGCTCAGTTGAGCTCTGCGAAGAACTTGATGGTTCTTACCATCTGGGAAGTGTAGGAGTTCTCGTTGTCATACCAGGAAACTACCTGAACTTCATAGAGGTCGTCAGCGATCTGAGCTACCATTGTCTGTGTAGCATCGAAGAGCGAACCGTACTTCATACCGATAACGTCAGAAGAAACGATCTGATCCTCGTTGTAGCCGAAGGACTCGGAAGCTGCTGCCTTCATAGCTGCGTTGATGCCGTCCTTTGTGAGACCGGCCTTCTTTACAACTGCTGTGAGGATAGTTGTGGAACCTGTCGGAACCGGTACACGCTGAGCGGAACCGATGAGCTTGCCGTTGAGCTCGGGGATAACAAGGCCGATAGCCTTAGCTGCGCCTGTGCTGTTAGGAACGATGTTTGCAGCGCCTGCTCTTGCTCTTCTGAGGTCGCCCTTTCTGTGAGGACCGTCGAGGATCATCTGGTCGCCGGTGTAAGCGTGGAT
>JAEEJW010000037.1 GCA_016282095.1 Ruminiclostridium sp.
CTCGCAGTCCGGAGTAAACGCACTACCTGCCGAATCTGCAAGGCGAAGCGATTTAAGTTTAGGCCAAGCCCTTTTTAAAGGGCGTCATACTCGAGCGTCAGCGACTACTTGTTCTCGTTCTCGAGCGCAGCGACCACCTGAGCGTAAGCGGCTATAAGTCTGTCGAGGCTCCACGCGGCGTTGGCGGGGCTGGTGGAGGGAAGCTGAACGGCCTCGATCCCGGTAACGGGCAGGTGGTACTTTCTGTACACCCGGGAGGCAGTACCGCCGTTGGTGAAGATCGCCCGTACAGGAGCCGCACCGAGTATGGGAGCTAAATCTGTCGGGACAATATTCCGTATGCTTGAATCGGAGGAACCGGCTATGTCGCACTCGTATATCACATCGTAGAGCGCAATATGATGCTCAAGCAGAAAGGCTTTCTTCTCTTCCGTGGCAGTAGGAACTGCGCTTTTTGTGACTGCCGCAAGGACTTTCCAGAAGCGGTTCTGCGGGTGACCGTAATAGAATTGCTGCTCGCGCGATCTCACGGACGGCAGGCTCCCGAGTATCAGAACGCGGCTGTTTTCATCGTACACAGGCGGAAACCCGTGTGTTATATGCTCATACTCCATTACTTGTCATAAACACCGTATTCGCAGCCTATATGATCGGCGCGTATACGATCAACGAATTGGCAGCGGCCGTGTACTCTGCGGTACAGTGTGATCTCGCCAAGACCGTTGCCGCCGTTCCAGAGACGGTTGTGGAGCTTCGAGCCGTCCGGAGCCTCATAGTTTATCAGCAGCATATCCTCTTTTTTGCATCGTACTTTCGTTACCATTGCCGCAGCAGGAGTTTCCTGCATCACAGCCCAGAATATTTCGTTTTCCGTTTCCTTTGCCGCAAATCTGGTCTTTGTGGCTGTCCAGAATTTCGAGAAGTTGAATTCAAACTGCTCGCCTTCGTAAAGAAATGCTCCGAGCAGCTTTCTGTCAAATGGCACTCCATACACCTTCGGACGGCCGCCGCCTATATCGAAGGCGCTGTTTGTGAGCTTCCTGCCGGTGACAAGGCTTGTGAGACTGCTGGACGCAAGCCATACCCACGGGCTTGTGAAGCCGCGTCCCCAGTTCTTGTCCGCATATCCGAAGGAGCGTTCGGGTTTGACGGAAAAGCTCTCGCCGTTCAGCAGGATATGTCCCGAGAACCGGCTCTTCATTCCCTCGGCGTGCCAGTACATCTCAAAGGCTTTAGCGTCACGCATGGGCTTTCCCGCACCGTAACCCACGTTGAAGGCGTCGAGTTTCTCGATCGTCAGCTCCCATGCCATGGAGCCGCTGTCGCACATATACTCGGGGTGAGCCGCACTCTCCTCCTCCGCGACAGATACCGAGCCGCGCAGCTCCGTGTCCGAGGCATAGCAGTCATCCGCCTGTATGCTGAACGGCGCACCGCGCTGTATCGTGACTTCGTTCCACCCGAAAAATCTGTGGAGCTGGCATTTGCCTTCGCCCCAGCAGCCGGCCTTGACCATAAGATATGACGGATGTATGCCCGCAGCCTTGTTCTCCGGGAGCTGCCCGAATACCGGCTCATCACCGCCCAGTGCCGGATTGCAGGTGAAGAACTCTATGAAGAACTGCTTTTCCATTCCCGTGAGGTCGCTTACCGCAGTAAACGAGTGCCACCACCAGTCGTAACCCTCCGTGGCAAAGCTGCCGTCGAGCATGAACGCGTCCCTGCTTCTGTCCTGTATATTGAACGACATTTATATCCCCTCCGTTTTCCGGTAAAAAAACCGCCCGGTATGGCCGGGCGGGCGTCTGTGTTATCAGTCTTCGGTGTTCTCTTCGATGTATTTTACGATGTCACCGACAGTCTTGATGTTTTCAACCTGATCATCGGGTATCTCGATATCGAACTCGTCTTCAAAGCTCATTACGAGGTCGACTATATCAAGCGAATCCGCGCCGAGATCGTCCTGTATATTGGAGCTCTGTGTGATCTTATCCTCCTCAACGTCGAGCTGGTCGGCGATAATGCTCTTAACCTTATCAAAAATCATAATTGCTGCCTCCTTGTATTTGTATGTTTGTTTCTTATCGCATTATCATTATAAATGATACTACGCAAAAAATCAATAGCTTTTTGTATTTTTTCTAAAATTAGCAAATTGTAACAAATTTATCCCGTTGTTTTAAGCACTTTGCACATTTTCCGGTCAGCTTTCCGCAAAGACGCCTATCTTGCGGAACTTTTCGTAGCGCCGCTCCAGCAGTTTATCCGTATCAACGGCGGAGAGCCGCGGTATCGCATCGGCGAGGTAATCGGAGATGTTCTGGATAGTGAGCGCCGGGTCATTGTGAGCGCCGCCGTCCGGCTCATCTATTATATGCTCGCACACGCCGAATTTTACCAGATCCTCGGCGGTTATCTTCATCAGCTCGGCAGCTTCGGATTCGCGGGAAGCGTCCTTCCAGAGAATAGAAGCGAAGCCGCGGGGCGAGATCACCGAGTACAGCGCGTTCTCCAGCATCGCAAGCTCGTCGCAGACCGCGAGAGCAAGTGCTCCGCCGCTGCCGCCCTCTCCGAGCACAATGGAGATCACCGGTGTTTTCAGTGTCATGAATTCCATCAGATTGCGCGCTATCGCTTCGCCCTGACCGCGTTTCTCGGCTTCTATGCCGCAGAACGCGCCGGGAGTGTCAACAAGGCATATCACCGGTCTGTGGAACTTCTCTGCCTGCTTCGCGAGGCGCAGAGCCTTTCGGTAGCCCTCGGGGTGCGGCATTGAGAAATTGGAGCGCTTGTTCTCTTCAAGGTTGCGCCCCTTGACCTGCGCTATTATCGTAACAGGCTTGCCGCCGAAGGTTCCGACTCCGCCGATTATGGCAGCGTCGTCGCCGTAGTGCCTGTCGCCGTGCAGTTCAAGGAAGTTCCCGAACAGCGCGGGTATGTAGTCCCTTACCGTGGGTCTGCCTTTCATGCGGATAACGGCAAGTCTTTCGGTAGCCGTAAGATCGTTCATCATCTGCCGCCTCCCACATAATCACCGTCGCGGGTGTAGTTGTGCGTCCTGAACACCTTGGAAAGCGTGGAACGCATATTCTTTCGCTCGACGATCATATCCACGAAGCCGTTTTCAAGCATGAACTCTGCGGACTGGAAATCATCGGGGAGCTGCTGTTTTATCGTGTCCTGTATGACCCGCCTTCCCGCGAAGCCGATCAGCACCTTGGGTTCGGCGATTATGATGTCGCCGAGGCTCGCGAACGATGCGGTAACACCGCCTGTCGTAGGGTCTGTCATAACCGTGACATAGAGCTGTCCCGCCGCGCTGTGACGAGCTACCGCGCCGGAAGTCTTCGCCATCTGCATGAGGGAGATTATGCCCTCCTGCATTCTCGCACCGCCCGATGCCGTGAACAGCACTACGGGAAGCTCATGCTCGGTGGCATATTCGAACGCTCTCGTTATCTTCTCGCCCACAACGCTGCCCATGCTGGCCATCATGAAATTGCTGTCCATGATGCCGATGACGGTATTATAGCGGTGAATACGGCATACGCCCGTAATAATTGCTTCGTTTATGCCGCAGCTTTCCCGGAGTGACGCTATCTTAGCCTCATAGCCGGGGAAATCTATCGGATTCATTGAGGTGAGCCCCGCATCCAGCTCCGTGAACGTATCCTTGTCCGCGGTCATTTCAAGACGCGTGCGGGCGCTTATCCTTGCGTGATAGTTGCAGGAACCGCACACCGATTTGTTGCGCTCGAAGTCGTCCCTGTAGGACACCGAACCGCATCTCGGGCACTTGAACAGCAGTCCCTGCGGTATCTCAACGCCGGGGCCGGTTTTTTTTGCCTTCGGCTCTTTAGGCTTTACATCTGCCTTGGATCTGTCTTTTACGACCTTGAAAAGATCTTCCAATGCCATTTAATAAATACACTCCGTTCGTTATGAAAAGTCCTTGCGGTCGAGGAAGCCTATATCGAACTGACCCTTCATGAATTCGCTGTCGCGCAGCAGACTGAGCTGGTAGTCGATGTTGGTCTGTACGCCCTCGATAAGCATTTCGCCCAGTGCGACCTTCATCTTCGTTATGGCTTCTCCCCTGTCTCTGCCGCGGACGATGAGCTTTGCGATCATATTGTCGTAATACTGCGGTATCTCATATCCCTGGTATGCCGCAGTGTCAAGCCTTATCCCGAATCCTCCGGGAACGTGTATCGACTCGATCTTTCCCGGTGACGGCCGGAAGCCGTTCTTCGGGTCCTCGGCGTTTATGCGGCACTCTATTACATGGCCGCTCAGGTGTACGTCTTCCTGTTTTATATCCAGCGGCAGGCCGCTCGCTATAAGTATCTGCTGCTTTACAAGATCGATATCTGTCGCCATTTCGGTAACCGGATGCTCGACCTGTATGCGCGCATTCATTTCCATGAAGTAGAAATTCCTGTCCTTATCCACGAGGAACTCCACAGTGCCGGCGTTGGTGTAGCCGCAGGCCTTTGCTGCCCTGACGGCGGCATCACCCATTTTCTCACGCAGCTCCGGGGTCATTATCGGACTCGGCGATTCCTCAAGCACCTTCTGCCGGCGCCTCTGGCAGGAGCAGTCACGCTCGCCCAGATGTATCACATTTCCGTGTTCGTCAGCGAGTATCTGTATCTCGATATGTCTGGGATTCACGATAAATTTTTCTATATATATATCATCGTTGCCGAAGAAGCGCAGGGACTCCTGTTTCGCGGCGGTAATGGCCGGTTCAAGCTCCTTTTCGCTGTCGGCGCGTCTGATGCCGCGTCCGCCGCCGCCCGCGCTTGCCTTGACGAGAACGGGGTAGCCTATCTCTTTTGCGATGCGTTTTGCTTCATCGAGGTCTTTTACCACGCCCTCGGAGCCCATTACAACGGGAACTCCGGCCTTCATCATTGTCATCTTTGCGTTGGCTTTGTCGCCCATTGCGTCCATAGCGTCGGCACCGGGGCCTATCCACTTGATGCCGCATTTATTGCAGAGACGCACAAAGCGGCTGCTTTCGGAGAGAAATCCGAAGCCCGGGTGAATGGCCTGAGCGCCGGTTATCTCGCAGGCTGCGAGGATAGCTCTCGAATTGAGGTAGCTTTCGCTGCTGCGCGGGCCGCCGATACAGACCGATCTGTCGGCTATCTGCGCATGGAGCGCGTTCTTATCCGCGGTGGAATACACCGCTACTGTTTCGATGCCGAGTTCGCGGCACGCCCTGATTATTCTCAGCGCTATCTCGCCGCGGTTGGCAATAAGTATCTTATCTATCATAAAAAACTCACACAGATGTTATTTAATTGCGAAGGATATCTCGGCGGAGCAGGCTTTTTCGCCGTTTACGGTAGCGATGCCCTTACCCATGCCTACCGGGCCTTTGATCCTGACGATCTCAACTTCGAGGCGCAGCGTGTCACCGGGAACGACCTGTCTGCGGAATTTTGCTTCCTTGATACCGCCGAAGAAGCCTATCTTCCCTTTGTTTTCCGGCATAGCCAGCAAAGCGACTGCGCCGGCCTGCGCAAGCATTTCAAGTATAAGCACACCGGGGACTACCGGATAGTCCGGGAAATGTCCTTTGAACCAGAAATCGTCGGCTTTGATATGCTTCAGAGCCACAACTCTCTTTCCGACTTCGATCTCCTCTATTTCGTCGATAAGCAGGAACGGGTCACGATGCGGGATTATTTCCTTTATCTGCTCTATGTCCATTTTCATAGTGCTTACTCCTTATTCTATCCGCATTATCGGCTCACCGAACTCGACGGTCTCGCCGTCAGAGACCATTATCTCGGCGACTGTACCGTCGTATTCGCTGGTAACTTCGTTCATCAGTTTCATGCTCTCGATAATGAACAGGACATCGCCCTTATGCACCTGTTTGCCCACCGTGACATACGGCGGTTTTTCCGGGGAGGGGGCCGCGTAGAAGGTGCCTACTATCGGTGAGGCCACAACATTTCCGGGCTTTTCTTTCCCTGCTTCCGGTGTTTTCTGCACAGACTGCTGATCCGGCTGGGGCATCATAGGGGGCATGGGCGGTGCGAAATGCGGATGTTTCTCGCCCAGTTCTATCTCGAATTTATCGTTCTTTATGCGGAAATACCCCAGTCCGCTGTCCTTCATGAGCTGTATGTATTCCTTCGCGGCGTCGATAAGCATATCGTTTTCGTACTGCATAATTAGTCCCTTTCAGCTGTTTATTCTACGGGCAGGAAGCACAGCGTCGCGTTGTGTCCGCCAAAGCCGAGCGAATTGCTTATCGCACCGGTTATCTTCATTTCTCTGGTGCTGCCCTTGCAGCAGTCGAGATCACATTCCTCATCGTCCACGGTAAGGCCCACTGTCGGGTGAACGAAGCCATATTTCATCTGTAACGCCACAGCCACTGCTTCAAGTCCGCCTGCCGCGCCAAGCAGATGCCCGGTCATGGATTTTGTCGAGTTGACCGCGATCTTGTAGGCGTGGTCTCCGAACGCCTTTTTCAGTGCCGCTGTCTCCGTCTTGTCATTAAGACTGGTGGAAGTTCCGTGGGCGTTGCAGTAGTTTATCGTATTGAACGGCACCATAGCCTCGGAAACGGCAAGTTCCATAGCCTTTGCGCCGGCAGTGCCGTCGGGGTCGGGGCTGGTCTCGTGGAAGGCGTCGCAGGTAGCGCCGTAGCCGGCAAGCTCCGCGTATATCTTCGCGCCTCTTGCTCTGGCGTGCTCATATTCTTCAAGTATCACGATGCCCGAGCCTTCACCGAGCACAAAGCCCGAACGCTCCTTGTCAAAGGGTATCGAGGCTCTGTCGGGGTCGGTGCTCCTTGTGAGCGCATGCATATTGTTGAAGCCCGCCTGGGCGAACCCTATGCTGCACGCTTCGGAACCGCCCGCTATGGCACAGTCGAGATAGCCGTGCTTTATCATTCTGAAAGCTTCACCTATCGCGTGGGTCGAGGACGCACAGGCGGAAACTATCGTGTAGTTCGCGCCTTTGAAGCCCGTCTTTATCGCCACTACGCCGGGAGCCATATTTCCTATCATCATCGGTATCGTGAATACCGAAACTCTGCCGTTGCCCTTGTTGTGGTAGTTGAGTATCTGCTCTTCGGTGGTCTGTATGCCGCCGATCCCGGAGGCTATTATAACTCCGCATCTGTACGGATCAAGGTCGGAAAAGTCCGTACCCGCATCCTCGAGAGCCTTCTTCGCCGCATATACCGCGTACTGGGTCACAGGATCGGTGCGGCGTGCTTCCTTCTTTTCTATGTAGGGTGCCGGTTCAAAGTCCTTCACCTTGGCGACAACGTTCTTTTCTTCCGTCTGCCCCGGGAACCATGTATCAAGCGTGAAGCCGTGCTTTCCCGCCTTCAGGCTGTTCCGGAACTCCTCAACGGTGTTGCCGATAGGGCTCAGTATGCCGAGACCCGTAATCACTACTCTTTTCATGCTTTCTTCTGCTCCTGTCCGCAGCGGATCACATTTCAAGTCCGCCGCTTATCTCTATCGTCTGTCCCGTGATGTACGACGCGCTGTCGGACAGCAGGAACGCCACTACCGAAGCTATCTCCTCGACTTCGCCGAAGCGCTTCAGGGCTATTCTCTCGAATATCTTACCCTTCTGCTCGTCTGTGAGAACGTCCGTCATCGGTGTCTTTATAAGACCCGGCGCAACCGCGTTCACGCGGATATTGCGTGCGCCCACTTCCTTGGCGGCGGTCTTTGTCATGCCGATTATGGCCGCCTTTGAAGCCGCGTAGTTTATCTGTCCCGGGTTGCCGTAAAGTCCCGCCACCGATGCCATATTCACGATAGCGCCCTTTCTCTGCTTCATCATCAGCTTTATTGCGGGCTTCATCATATTGAACACGGACTTCTGGTTGACCGCAATGACCTGGTCGTACTGTTCCTCGCTCATGAGCGTGAGCAGGGTGTCCTTTGTGATGCCCGCGTTGTTCACGAGAGCGTCAAGGCTGCCGAAAGCTTCCTTCACTGCCTTTACCATGTCCGCGCACTGCGAGAAATCGGACACGTCAGCGGGGAATATCTCCGCGCGCACACCGAGTCCGGTGCAGGCTTCAGCGACCTTTACCGCCTTTGCCTTGTCGCCCTCTGTCGGATAGTAGTTTATCGCTATGTCGTAGCCGTCCTTCGCAAGTCTCTTTGCGATGCATTCGCCTATTCCCTGCGAAGCTCCCGTGATAAGTGCAACTGCCATTTCTGTTTTC
>JAEEJW010000038.1 GCA_016282095.1 Ruminiclostridium sp.
CTGCTTCTGCAGAACCGCATAATGATCGGCGTGACGCAGCGCATGGTACTGCGGCTGCGCAGCGCCATAGCCCGCAAGCTGGGGAGGCTGCCCCTCGGATACTATGAGGGCAGGCCTTTCGGAGACCTTCTTTCCACGGTCACGAACGACGTCAACGTTCTTTCGATGAACTTCCAGTCGTTCTTCATCCAGATAGCCGACGCTCCGATCTACCTTATAATGATGATCGGCGTGATGCTGAGCCTGAACCCGATCCTCGCGCTGGTGGTCATAGCCAGTGTACCGCTGAGCGCGGTATGCTCGAAGCTCGTTCTCGCACGCTCGCAGCGCTATTTTGACGCGCAGCAGCGGGTGCTCGGCGAGCTGAATGGCAGCATCGAGGAGAACTTCACGGGCTTCGATGTCCTGAAGCTGTTCGGCAACGAGAAAGAGTCCGGAAAAAAGTTCAGGGAGACCAACCACAGACTTGCGCAGGCCGGTGAGCGTGCGCTGTTCCGCTCGTTCCTGCTCAATCCTGTTATATCCTTCGTAGGCAATCTGTCTTATCTTGTGGTGCTTATTCTCGGCGGATATCTCGCTTTCAACCGTATGCTTGCAATAGGTGACATACAGACATTCATAAACTACGTCAACAGCATAAACCAGCCGATGCAGCAGATAGCCAAGCTCGGCAGTATATACCAGAGCTTCAATGCTGCGGCGGACCGTGTGTTTACGCTGCTTGACGAGGAAGAAGAGACCGATGTTCCGGAGCCTGTGAAGCCCACGTCAGCCGGCGGAGCAGTCTTCGAGCACATACGCTTCGGCTATACCGAGGACAAGATACTCATAAAGGATCTGAACCTTGAAGTGAAGGAAGGCGAGAAGATCGCCATAGTCGGTCCTACCGGAGCCGGAAAGACCACTCTGATAAAGCTGCTGATGCGCTTCTACGATGTGTCGGGCGGCTGCATACGCATAGGCGGACAGCCTATAACCGGGCTCCTGCGCGAAGATCTGCATGAGCTCATAGGCATAGTCCCGCAGGATACATGGTTCTTTGACGGTACGGTAGCCGATAACCTGCGGCTTGGACGCGAGGGCGCGACGGATGAGGAGATAACCGCAGCGCTGCGTGAAATAGGTGCTGATCACTTCATTGATATACTGCCCGGCGGACTTTCTTTCATGCTGCATGAGAACGCCGCGAACATTTCCGCCGGTCAGCGGCAGATGCTTGCTATCGTAAGGGCATTCATCGCGGACAGGCCAATTCTGATACTTGACGAGGCGACTTCCTGCGTGGATACCCAGACCGAGCAGAAGATACAGACCGCAATGGTGCGTCTGATGCTGGGCAAGACGACATTCGTCATAGCCCACCGTCTCAGCACTATCGTCGGTGCCGACTGCATACTGTATCTTGAGGACGGCGACGTGAAGGAGCAGGGTTCTCATGAGCAGTTGATGGAGAAGCACGGTGCTTACCGGAAATTATTTGATTCACAGTACACATAAAAAAGGAGCTTTATCATGACACCTTTTTTCAGTATTCTGATACCTGTATATAACAAAGCAGGAACAATGGACGAGTGCGTCGCCTCTGTGAAGGCACAGACCTTCGGAGATCTTGAGGTGATCTTCGTCAATGACGGCTCGACAGACGGCTCCGCCGCGGAGATAGAGAGCTTCTGCGCCGGCGATGAACGTTTCCGCTTTCTTACCCACGAAAAGAACAGCTCACTCATCGGCGCCCGCAGTACGGGCATGAGAGATGCGAAGGGCAGCTATATCCTGTTCCTTGACAGCGATGATCTCTTCACACCCGATGCTTGTGAAAGCCTGCATGACCTGCTGGCTAAAGACCCGGTGGATATAGTGCGCTTTGATATCATCGAGGAGCCGGAGATGCGTGTTCGCGCTGCTGAGGAGTTCCCCGAAGGTGTCATGGACGCTTTCATGCACGGCAAGATATCCCCGACGGTATGGAAGAACTGCTATTCCCGCCGTGTCACCGACAAGGCAATAAGCCGCTTTACACCGTTCTATGCGAATATGTCGGAGGATATCTTCCTGAGTACGGTGTTCTACAGCTGCGCAGAGAGCTTCGCTGTACTCAACAGGACACTTTATCGTTATCAGACCGGCAGCGGTATGTCTACCACCCATAAGGTCACGCCCGCAAAGATGCGCCGGGATGTTGACAGTATAATGAATATCGAGGAAAATCTGTACGCCTATACTGAAAAATACTGCCCCGAATGGCGCGGGACGGCGGAAAAGCTGATAAAACGCGCGATGCACTATGTATTCATCAACGGTGTGTGGGAGTATGACGACCTCGTCAGCATCATGGACGTAATCTACCCGCTTCGTGAGGGCAGAACCCGCTGGCTTTACGAGGATATCTGCCGCGAAGCCATACCGGCACTGGTAAGAAAGCAGTTCGGGCTGAGCGACAGGAAAATGGATCTCGCCGGAGTGCCTTACGAGAGATTTACATGGTTTGAGGATTAAGCTTATGACACCGTATTTCAGCATACTGATACCCGTATTCAACAAGGCCGGGCAGATGGACGAATGTATTGAGTCGCTGAAAGCCCAGTCTTTCACGGATTTTGAGGTCGTGTTCGTCAACGACGGCTCAACGGACAGCTCGGCGGATGATATAGCACGGTTCTGCGCCGCAGACGGACGTTTCCGTTCCGTGAGCCACGAAAAAAACAGCTCCGTCATGACTGCGCGCTGTACAGGAATGCGGGAAGCGAAAGGCAGATATATCCTGTTCATCGACAGCGATGACGTGTTCTCGCCCGATACCTGTGAAAGCCTGCATGAGCTGCTTTCGGAGCGTCCGGTCGATATAGTCAGGTTCGATATAATCGAGGAGCCTAAGATGCATCTGCGGGCTGCGGAGAAATTCCCGGAGGGAGAGTTTGAGGCTTATATGCAGGGAAAGATCTCGCCGACGGTATGGAAGAACTGCTTTTCAAAGGCCGTCACGGAACGCGCTCTTTCCCGCATAACGCCATTTTACAGCAATATGGCCGAGGATCTGTTCCTGAGCGCGGTGCTGTATCACTGCGCGGAGAGTTTCGCCGTTCTGAACAGGACTTTCTATCATTACCGCATGGGCAGCGGTATGTCCACAGTCTATACCGTTACTCCCGAAAAGATGAAGCGTGACATGGACAGCCTTGTTCTCGTCGCCGACAACCTGTATGCCTATACCGACAGGTACTGCCCCGAAAAACGCGGTGCGGCGGAAGAGCTGATAAAGCGCAATATGCGCTACATCTTCCTCCTGCGTGTGTGGAAGGACAGCGACCCGGTGAATCTTGCAGATGTGATATTCGTCCTCAACACCGACAGGACAAGATGGCTGTATGAGGAAGTCTGCCGCGAAGTGCTTCCGGCGCTTGTACGAAGAAGATTCAGGCTTACCGACGACAAAATGGATCTTGTCGGTGCGAAGTATGATAAATTCACATGGTTCGATGACCTCGGACTGTATTTCTGAACTATGGAAAATGAAACAAGATACGGAAAGATATCCGTCGCCGGCTCCGAACTGATAGGGCGCGGCGGAAGAGCCGATGTTTACAGGCTCACGCTGGACACCGCAGTAAAGGTGTTCCACGACGACCTGAGCCCGGAACTCATAGAAACGGAGCTTGCCCACGCTAATGCGGTAACTGCTGCCGGACTTCCGGCTGCCAGGGCTTACGAAGCTGTCCGTGTAGGGGACCGGTTCGGCATAATATACGAATATATCAGCGGACGGCAGCTCGGAGCCCTGATATCGGAGCAGCCCGATAAGATTCCCGTTTACGGCCGAAAGACCGGAGCTCTGCTGAAAAAGCTGCATTCCACGCGCCCGGGACCCGGTGTACTGCCCGATATAAAGCAGAGGACCGCGCTCTGGACGGACTGCCTTGAAAGTGACTTTGTTTCCGGGGAGGACGCGGCTCTGATACGCGATATCCTTGCGGCCGTACCGGATACGGAAACTCTGCTCCACTGCGATTTTCACCCCGGGAACCTTATGGTGCGGAACGGAGATCTGGTGATGATCGATCTGGACGATGTCTGCACCGGTCATCCGATATTCGACCTGACGTTCAACAGCCTGCTGCATAAAATGTCAACGCCGCAGATGATCGAGCGGGCAATGGAACTTTCCCCCGGACAGGCGAATGAACTGCGCAGCGTGATGCTGGCGGAATATGCCGGTACGGCGGATGAGACGGCTCTTGCGGGGCTTGAGCACAGCCTTGATCTGTTCGGTATGCTTATGCTGCCGCTTATAATGGCACGCAGCGCTATGGCATGGAATATCACCGAAGAGCAGGCTGCAGGAGCGATAAGCGGAGCCATGCCGCGGCTGCGGGAGAACGCTGCGGAAATAAAGAAAATGATACAGGATCCCCCCGCTTGTATAGCGATAATTTAATTTGCTGACAGCCATGGCTGCCGGAAAGGAGCTGTAATGACTGAACAATTCATGAAAATGGGCGCCTCTGACAGGTTCTTCTTCTATGCGCTTACCGGACGTTCGACACTGAACCCTCGGTTAGAACTCACATTCCGTGAGGACTTCGATCTGGCAGCAATGAAGGAAGCCGCAGACGAAGCGCTCGAATATATCCCGGAATTCAACAAGCATATCGTGGTACGGAACGGCCGTCCCGAAGCCGTTGTCGGCAGCGGTGACACGGCATTCATACCGGACGCGCAGAACAGGAACATAGCCTTCGGCACCGCAGAGACAAACGGGTTGCTGTTTTATTTCGGTTATTCCGGAAAGATCCTGACACTGAGCGTATTCCACGGACTTACCGACGGCGCGGGGATGACCGCATTTATGCGCACGGTTATGTATCTCTACATCCGGAAGAAAGGTATAGCTCTTACCGCGGAGGAAGAAGCGGAGATGACCGCCGCGATCCGAACGGAGAAGGGAATACCCGCGGGTGCCGATGAAGACGACCTGTTCACACCCTATGAAAAGCACGGCGATCCGGCTGCCGAAACTCAGTGGTCTTACAGCAATCCAGGAGCCTTTGCGATACCGGAGACGCCCTACGGCAGTGACTGCGCGTTCGCCCATGTCTGCCGCATCGTGCTGCCGCTGGCAGAGGTGAAGGCTGAACAGCAGAAGCTCGGTACATCGCTGCTCCCTATGCTGACGGATATCGTTTCCGCCGCGGTGGCGAAGACTTTCGGCAGCGGAGACAGACCGCTGGTGGTCATGTCAGCGATAGACCAGAGAAGGTGCTTCGGCTCAAAGACGCTGGTAAACTGCTCTGACAGCCTGTTCTTCACCTATGATGCGGAACTTGCCGGGAAAGATGTAAGGGAGCGCTGCGCGGAGCTGAAAGCCGCCATGAAGCAGCAGCTTGACCCGGGCAATCATAAGAAAATGGCGGGAATGAAGGTGCTTACTGTCCGTGAGTTCGAGAAAGACCCTGCCGGAGTAGCCGAATTTGCCCGCAGGCTCGCGGATATGCCGCCTGCCGATAATTTCAATCCCATGACCTGTGTCCTGACGGTGATAGGTGAGATGTCGCTGGGCAGAGCCGCGGATCGTCTGCTGGAAGGTCTGGATTCGTACATGGTGTCGAGGGGTGCCTGCTTTGCCGGTGTATCGGCGTTCGGCGGCAAGATGCTGATCACAGCAGTGAACCAGAGCGACAGCCGCGATTTCGCGGAGGGCATAACCGCGGAACTGAACAAGCGCGGCCTGCACGCGGAGCTTATCAGCGACAGCCGCGTGAATATAGACGGATTTACTTATGATGAAAGTGAGGAGAAACAATGAGACCGTTTTTCAGTATCCTTATCCCTGTATACAATCAGGTGGGTCTCATGGACGGATGCATCGCGTCCATTGAGGCGCAGACTTTCGGCGGGTTTGAAGTAATACTCGTGGATGACGGTTCGACGGACGATTCGTATAATATGTGCAGGGGCTTCTGCGAGAAGGACAGCCGTTTCAGACTGCTGCGGCATGAGAAGAACGGATCTCTCGTAGCCGGACGCCTTACAGGAATGAAAGCCGCCGAGGGTGAATATATCCTGTATATGGACAGTGACGACTATTATGAAAAGGACGCTCTTGAAGTCCTGCACAGGAGCCTCACGGAAAAGCCCGTGGATATACTGCGCTTCGGCTATTTCAAGGAATTTCTCAATTCCGGCGAGTCCGGAATGGGACTGTCGCTGAAAAACGAGGAGGTCATGCCGATCGCGACCGATGACCCGCTGCGCTCGGTACTGACGGACGAAATGGTGCCGAACGTGTGGAAGAACTGTTACAGCGCCGCTGTCATAAAGAAAGCCTGCGAGCGCGTGGAACCGTTCTACTGCAACATGGGCGAGGATGTTTTCTGGAGCACGGTGCTTTTCACCTGCGCGGAGAGTGACGGCATACTTGAAAAGTGCCTGTATCACTACATAATCGGCACGGGAATGTCCACATCGTCCTCCAATATGTCGGTTGAGAAGCTTCATACCCACATAAAGAACATACGTTTCTGCATAGATCATATACGCGATTATCTGAAACAGTACGCTCCGGATTATCTTGACCTGCTGGAAGAGAAGTTCATCACCATGAACTGCTTTATCCTCATAGTTGCCATAAAGGACGAGCCGGACTACCGCAAGGTAGTGGACTACCTGAAAGTATTCGACGAGGAAGGTCTCGACAGAGTGTATGACTACGGCTGCAACAAGGCTCTGGGTTTCAAGATGCGCGCCGAGCTTGGCATCACCGACGAGATGCTCGACAAGCTGGGCGTGAAATACCAGAAGTTTTCGATGAAGTAAGGAGGCAGTCATGTATTTCAGTGTGCTTGTTCCGGTCTATAATCAGGCCGGAAAAATGGATGCCTGTGTAAAGTCCCTGAAAGATCAGACATTTACCGACTTCGAGGCGATATTCGTTGACGACGGCTCGACTGACGGATCGGGAGAGTTCCTTGATGAGCTCTGCGCTTCGGACGAACGCTTCTCGGTGTATCATCACGATGAAAACAGGTCGCTGCTTGCGGCACGCTTCACGGGGATGTCCCACGCGGCGGGGAGCCATATCGTGTTCCTCGACAGCGACGATTTTCTTGAGACGACCGCTCTGGAAAAGCTGAAAGCCGCCTTCGATGACGGCGAACCGGATATCGTGCGCTTCGGACTTATACTGGAGCCCTTCGGCGTTCCGATGATGCCGATAGAGACCGACGATTTCCTGCGCACCTACATGGAAGGAAAATTCCCGCCGGCAATATGGAAGAACGCGTATTCGGCGGAGATCATAAAAAAGACCGTCGAAGTCTGCGAACCGTTCTACTGCAATATGGGCGAGGACAGCTTCTTCTCCGGAGTATTCTTCGGTCTTGCAAAGACGGTGAAACGTCTGCCCGAGACCCTCTATCACTACGACGCTGCCTCGGGTATGTCGCAGTCGGGTGCCGTCAGCACAACAGAGAAGCTGATACGCGACTACGACAGCGCACACGCTTCCGGAGAACATCTTCTTGGTTTCATAAAGAAGTATAAGAGCGGATACACAGCGCTGGCTGAAAGAGCAGTGCGGCATATGTACCGCTTCATTCTGTGCAGGAATATGCTCAACGCTAAGGACTTCCTCGATGCCGTGTCCTATCTTGAATTCTTCAAAGAACGCGGACATATTGAGGTTTACGAATTCGGCTGCAGGGAACTTATCCCGTACAAAGTGAAGTACGACCTGAAAAAGAGTGACCCGCAGTTCGCAGATATCGCGCTTGAAGATCTGACGACTTTCCTTCCGGAAAAGGAAGAACTGTAAGTCTGAAACAAAACGAAAAGGAGAATACCGATATGGGAATGCTGACTATAAACAAGGAAAAGAACGGCGGGAAGCTGACAGTGTCACTTGTGGGACGCGTTGACGTCATGACTGCGCCGCAGTTCGACGAAGAAGTGAGCGGAGATCTTGATGGCGTGACCGAGCTTGTGCTCAACCTGGCGGAGCTCGGATATATGTCTTCTGCGGGACTCCGCGTGCTGGTGGGACTTCAGAAGTCCATGACCGCAAGAAAGGGAAAACTCACGGTATGCTCGCCTTCCTCCAACATACTCGATATCCTGAAAGCCACGGGACTTGCGGATTATCTCGATATACAGGAATAATACGGCTCTCCGCAGGTGCGGCGCACAAACAGTATCGGTGATTATATGAAATTATTGGATACCTTTCCGACAAATAAGATACAGGATCTCGAGTACTGTATAGGACGCATCTTCCCGTTCGGGGCTACGATCACGGACGGAGGAGTGAATTTCAGCGTCTTTTCAAAAGAAGCTACAGGCTGTACGCTGGTGCTTTTTCACCACGGTCAGTCCGAGCCTTTCGTGGAGATACCTTTCCCGGAAGAATTCCGTATAGGCAACGTATATACAATGATGGTGTTCGGTATACAGACCGAGACAACGGAGTACGGATACCGCTTTGACGGCGAGTATGCGCCGGAGCGCGGGCTGTGCTTCGACAAGTCCCGGGTGCTGCTGGACCCCTATGCGAAATCTGTCTCCGGCAGATCGGTCTGGGGCAGAGAACCCGACTGGGATAAACAGTATCAGCACCGCGGACAGATGGTGTACGAAGACTTTGACTGGGACGGTGACAAGCCTCTGGAAATACCGCCGAACGAGCTTATCATCTATGAGATGCACGTCCGCTCCTTCACCGAGAACAAGAACAGCGGTGTGAAGTTCCGCGGCACCTACACCGGCATCACGGAAAAGGCGGATTATCTGAAGGAACTCGGGATCAACTGTATCGAGCTGATGCCGATCTTCGAGTTCGACGAATTCGAGAATTACCGCGAGATCAACGGCAGACGGCTCTATAATTACTGGGGCTATTCGACGGTGGATTTTTTTGCGCCTAAAGCGGGCTATGCTTCTATGGCACCGTTCGGTATGGAGAACGACGAGCTGAAAAGCATGATAAGAAAGCTCCACAAGAACGGCATCGAGGTCATACTCGACGTTGTGTTCAACCATACAGCCGAGGGAAATGAGAACGGTCCCTACATCTCATACCGCGGCATAGACAACAGAACATACTACCTGCTCACCCCCGACGGGTATTATTATAATTTCAGCGGCTGCGGGAATACTATGAACTGCAACAATCCCGTGGTCAGGAACGTGGTGCTGGACTGCCTGCGTTATTGGGTAGCCGCATACCATGTGGACGGGTTCAGGTTCGATCTCGCATCAATACTGTCCCGTGACGAGGACGGCACGCCCATGATAGACCCGCCTCTCCTTGACAGCATCGCGCATGACGCGGTGCTCGGAAAGAGCATACTCATTGCCGAAGCATGGGACGCAGGCGGACTTTATCAGGTCGGCAGTTTTCCGGCATTCGGACGCTGGTCTGAATGGAACGGCAAGTACCGCGACTGCGTGCGCAGATTTATCAAGGGCGGCGCAGAATGTGCTCCGGAGCTGTTCTGGCGCATACGCGGCTCCAACGATATGTACGGCTGCCGCAGCTCCGCGGCTTCGATAAATTTCGTGACCTGCCACGACGGGTTCACATTGTACGATCTCGTATCATACAACGAGAAGCACAACGAAGATAACGGCGAGGACAACCGGGACGGCAGCAACGAGAACAACAGCTGGAACTGCGGAGCGGAGGGCGAGACCTCCGACGCAGGAATAAACGCACTGCGCTTCCGACAGATGAAGAATATGCTCACTGTGCTGCTGACGAGCCGCGGCATACCGATGCTGCTGTCCGGTGACGAATTCGCCAACACACAATGGGGCAACAACAACGCTTATTGTCAGGATAACGAGATCTCCTGGCTCGACTGGTCGTATCTCGATAAGAACCGGGATCTTTTCGATTATGTAAGGCGTCTTAACGCGTTCAGAAAGGCACATCCGGTGCTGACCTCTTCATCGTATGACTTCGGGCATAACGGCACAGGCTATCCCGAGCTCTCGTTTCACGGCACGAAGGCCTGGGAAATCAACGAAACGGCGCCGGGACTCTGTCTCGCGTATATGTACGCTGAGGATCATGTGAAATACGGCATAAAGCAGGACTGCTTCATCTACATCGCGGTCAACGCCCACTGGGAGGAGCACCGCTTTGAACTGCCCGCGTTACCCGGGGGGTACGAATGGCGGCTGGCTTTCGAGGCATACGGCCTGTCGACTGACGCCGGGCATGAGAAGAAGCACGAAGATCAGTCGTGTATAACGATCGGCGCACGCTCTACTGCTATACTGATCTCTGTCCTCACGAAGGACGGCAGCAGATGAAATATCATTCAGGAGGGAAATTACCATGAACTACGAAGAAGCAAGAAAAAAGATGGCCGATATCGGTCAGGAACACGTTTTCAAGTATTATGACGAGCTGACGGAGGAGCAGAAGTCCGCTCTCATCAGGCAGGTCGAAGAGACAGATTTTTCTGTTCTGAAAAGGATAGACAAGGGTGCAGGTGACGAGCGCGGAGCCTTTGCGCCGCTGGCTGCCATGCAGCGCCCGGAAATAATCGCACGGGAAAAGGAACTTCATGACGCCGGTGTAGCGGCGATAAAGGCCGGCAAGACTGCCGCGCTTCTGCTGGCAGGCGGAATGGGCACGCGCCTCGGTTCCGACGACCCCAAGGGAATGTATAACATCGGCCTTACGAAGCCGGTTTATATCTTCGAGCGTATAATCACGAACCTGCTCGACGTTGTGAAGGAAACGGATACATGGATAAGGCTGTTCATCATGACCAGCGAAAAGAACCATGACGCTACAGTGAAGTTCCTTAAAGAGAAGAATTTCTTCGGCTACCGTGAGGACAGGATCGTGTTCTTCAGACAGGATATGGCTCCCGCCTGCGATTTTGACGGCAAGCTCTATATGGAGGCAAAGGACCGCATTTCCACTTCACCGAACGGCAACGCGGGCTGGTATTCATCCATGGTGCGCGCAGGGCTTGACAGGATACTGACCGACGAGGGCATCGAGTGGATAGATATATTCGCGGTGGATAATGTGCTCCAGCGGATCTGTGATCCGTGCTTCGTAGGCGCCACTATACTCGCGGACGTTTCCGTGGGCGCCAAGGTAGTGCGCAAGGCTGCTCCCGATGAGAAAGTGGGCGTTATGTGCCTTGAGGACGGCAGACCGTCCATCGTTGAGTATTACGAACTTTCTGAAGAGATGATGAATGCAAAGGATGCGAACGGCGATCCGGCATACAACTACGGTGTCATACTCAACTATCTGTTCCGCACGAGCGAGCTGGCTGCCGTTACGGACGACCGTATGCCGCTTCACGTTGTAAAGAAGAAGATACCGCATATTGACGAAAACGGCGAACTTGTGAAGCCCTCGGAGCCCAACGGCTTCAAGTTCGAGCAGCTCGTTCTCGATATGATACATCAGCTTGCGACCTGTCTGCCCTATGAGGTCATAAGGGAGAAGGAATTTGCACCTATAAAGAATCCTACCGGCATCGACTCGGTGGAGAGCGCCCGTGAACTTCTGAAGCTCAACGGCGTGGAATTATAAAGAATACCGGGGATACCGTACAAGAACCGTTGACGGTCATTGTGCGGTATCGTATTTATTACACCATTTCCCCGGACAGGTGGAAAGTATGAAAAGAAGACTGCTCGTACAGGTCGGAATAGTTACCTCACTGTTTCTTGCCGTAGTTATGATATTATTCGCCGCGATACTGCTCTATGTGTCCGCTTCATCGGTCATTGAGGCGAAGAATGAGGGTATGGAACGAGATATGGAAGCGGTGTATGATGACATCGTTGTATACAATAATTGTGGGGATGTATTTGATTACTGTCTGGAAAACATTGATGATTTCAAAGTACCGATACCGCGCAAAAGACTGGCTGAGATCATGGAGGGACTGATCTTTGCGGATGATCCGGCCAAAATGGTTTTTGATGATATGGATCCCGTAAAGAAACGCGTGATCGCCGAGGTGTATTACGAAACCTATAGCAATACGCTTACTGAACATAAGGATATGTTCGGTTACGATAATATCTGTATCCTGGCTGTGGATAACACCGGAAATGCCGCGATGGTGCTTAAAAATATGAATAATTCCGAAGAGATCATGGAAGACAGGGGAGGAGCAAGAAAGTGTCTCGGTGAAAAGCCGGATTATGAAATCGGCAATTCGGAAAAACTGAAAAAGATCTGTATTGAAAAGACCGCGGTGAGCGAGTTTGAGATAAAGTACCGTTCCACCGGCAAAGATTATTATTTAGGCTTCAGACATCTGACCGATACTGAAAAGTATCACTATGTGCTGGCCTTTTCCTATGACGTAAGTGAGATATTCGACATTATAGATCATCTGCTGTTTCCCACAGTGGGCGTTAGCGCACTGATCATAATTTTAATCAATGTGCTGCTCATGACCTTCCTGTATTTCAGGGTCATAAGACCGATCACAAAGATACAGAGAAATGTCCGCATATTTACTGATACGAAGAATACGGAGCTTGTGGTCAGGGAGCTTTCCGGTGAAAAAAAGAGCAACGAGATCGGTATGCTCTCGCGCGATATCGTTAATCTCGCGGAGGAGATAGATCGCTATACGAACGAGAATATACGCCTTGCCGGTGAGCAGCAGCGCGCGGCGGCAGAACTGGATATGGCGGCCAAGATTCAGATGAGCCAGCTCCAGCATCAGTTCCCGGCTTTCCCGGACAGAAACGAGTTTGATATATTCGCGTCCATGACTCCCGCAAAGGAAGTGGGCGGCGACTTCTACGATATGTTCATGATCGACGACGATCATCTCGCCATCGTCATAGCCGATGTTTCGGGCAAGGGTGTTCCGGCGGCGCTGTTCATGATGATCTGCAAGATACTTATAGACAACTATGCACTGTACGGAAGGACGCCGGCCGTTATACTCGGCGCTGTAAACGACCGCATCTGCCTCAGCAATGATGACAATATGTTCGTAACTGTATGGCTCGGTATACTTGAAATAAGCACCGGAAAGCTCACCTGCTGCAACGCGGGTCATGAATATCCCGCTCTGAAAAGAGCGGACGGCAGGTTCGGTCTCATCGATGACAAGCACGGTCTGTTCATCGGAACTATGCCCGGTGTGCCTTACAAGGACTATGAAGTGATGCTCGTACCCGGTGACACGATCTTCGTATATACCGACGGAGTGCCCGAAGCAACGAATAAGGAGCTTGAACTGTACGGAACGGAACGTATGACAGACGCGCTCGATCACGCCGGCAGCGGCACGCCCGAAGAACTGCTCCGGTCCGTGAAAACCTCGGTGGATATGTTTGTCGGTGATGCTCCGCAGTTTGACGATATTACAATGCTGGCTCTGCGGTATAACGGCTGCGGAACCAAAGCCAGAAAGATAACGCTCACTGCGGTGAACGAGAATTGTGCTGAAGCCACGCAGATGGTGCTTTCTCTTCTGGAACTCAACGGCTATGACTCCGACAAGCTGAAGATGCAGGTCGAAGTCACGGTGGAGGAGATATTTGTAAACATTGCGTCCTATGCCTACAATGGTGAACCCGGTGAAGTGACGCTGACCGCCCGCATCAGCGGAGACCCCGAGAGCCTGACGGTGGTATTCGAGGACGGAGGAGCTCCGTTCGACCCACTCTCGAAGAAAGATCCCGACCTCAGCATACCGATAGAGGAGCGCCGCATCGGCGGCCTCGGCATCTACCTCATCAAGGATAATATGGACGATATCAGGTACGAATACAAGGGCAGGAAAAACGTCCTGACCATAACCAAGATACTTACCCGTGAGCAGCAATAACAAATTCCGGCAATAAAAGCAGAACTCCGCTGATTTCCCGATCGGCGGAGTTGTTTATGTTTTGGCTGTCATAAGTTCTCTGCTGATCTCACCTGCGGGTTCCGTTGATTATATAAGGTAATCAACACAATTCCGGCCGGAAAGACTCAGGCGGTATAAAATGTGTCGCAGGCGGAGTCTGCGCATATTTACAAAAGCCTGTGAAATTGGTATAATATTAGCATACAAATACTGTATATTTACCATATTTACAAATAGCCGTAAAATTGGTATAATATAAATACAGTTCTATATACTCCCAACGCCGGAGGTACATTATGACAAAGCGAAAATCAATAATTATCATATCGGCCATAGCAGCAGTCGTTATCATTGCTGCCGTTATCGTGATACTCATTCTGTCGAACGGCAGCGCCGAGGGCTATGATTCCATAACCGTCACCGAGATCGCCGGAGAAGTTACGGTTGAGAACAAGGGTGATACCTACAAAGCATACACGAATATGAAGCTCACGGCCGGCTTCACCATGACGACTGCCGCGGAAAGCCACAGCTATATGTCTCTTGACGACGAAAAATACGTCAGGCTGGATGAGGAGAGCCGCGCAAAGTTCGAAGCGCTCGGTTCAGGCGGCAGATCGACCGCTATTAATCTTGAGTACGGTCAGCTCTCCAGCGAGATAATACGCCCTCTGCGTGCAGGCGAGGGTTACGCCGTCACCACACCCAATGCCGTGCTTTCCGTCCGCGGAACTCTGTTCATCACAAAATCCCGCAAGGGAACCGACGGCAAATGGCTCACCGATGTCTATACATTCGGCGGATCTGTTTCGAGCCGACGTATTATGCCCGACGGCACGCCGGTGGATGAGGATGTGCGCATCAACGCCGGATATAAAGCCACTATAAGAATGGACGACGATACCACATACTACATACAGGAAAGCACCGATCAGCCTGATGACAATGTCGATCCTATCGGAATAAGCGATATTGACACCGATATACTCGCGTTCGTCTATGCCGCTGCCGATGGCGGTCATGATGTGTGCTTCACACAGACCGAGATACTGGAAGAATTTGCGAAACGCGGTGCCGACATCACGCAGTACAATTCGTACCGCACAGGAAAGCCGCTTGCTCCGCCCGCAGAGCCCAAAGCCCAGGAAGTGACCGGGGAAACGCAGGATAGTCCGGATAACGGTGAAAGCGGCGTACCCGAGGAAATACCGGGTGAGGAGGAGACTTCCGACAGCGAGGAAGGAGACAGCAACACCGATGCTCCGCCTCAGATACCGACCGATCCGGACAGTAACGGAAACGGCGGTGAGGCGACTGACCCGCCTTCTGGAACGACCGCGGCTCCGGATACAACCGTTCCGCCTGCCGGTCCCGAAAATAAGGGTGGAGAGGTAACTACAGCCCCGGATAATACGCTCCTGCCCGCAGCCGGCGATGACGAAACCGTGCCTGATGAAGGAAATCCGGAGGAAGAGCCCCCGGCAGACACCACCCTTGAGGCTGAAACTACCGCTGGAGACGGCGATGGCGGCGAAGAACCTCCCGCCGATGAAGATGACAGCGGAGCCTCTCCCGCCGATGAAGATGACAGCGAAGATCCTCCCGCAGATAATGAGGGCGGCGAACAGGAGACCACCGCGGCTACGACCGCCACGCCGGAAGAAACGACTGCCGGCGAGTCGGAGCCCGCATCGGAGGTCACCACAAAGGATTACACCATACCCGACACCCCGCCGCCGTATAATGTGACGACGTCCGGTTCGGGTACTGTTCCGCCGGAGCTGTGCGATCATTCCTATTCTCTGAAAAATGTCGTCCTCGTATCCGGTGCCGGAAGCTCGGCTGTATTCTCCGCGTATCTGAAATGCCCGGTCTGCGGAGACAGCGTTTCCTTAAGCGCCCCGGCAGCAGGATATACAGAAAATCCCGACGGAAGCGTGACATACAGGGTGATCTTCACCTATAACGGCAGTTCTTATTTCGGCACATACACAGCCGACAGCGGAACAGTGCCATGTTCGCATATCTACGGGCTCCGGAGCATAACCCACAAGTCCGGAAGCGGCAGTTCCGCTGTGTTTGTCGGTACACTGATGTGCAGCAACTGCAGCGACACGGTAACGGTCACTGGCACTGTCACCAATTTTGCTGCCATCGCTGGCGGCGGCATGAAATATTTCATTGACTTCACTTACAACGGTGAGACATGGTCGGACACATACATTGATGAAGGCTCAATCGTCTGCATACACGATTATGATATCGCTTACGGCGAGGTCGAATACTATGAGTTTATATGGAACAGTGATCACTCTTCCTGCACCGCGAAATTCTACTGCAAGAAAGGCTGCGGCGCTTTCGAGACTGTTGCCTGCACCGTAGATCCGCCCTACGTCACGGCAGAAGGTACGGTGTATACCGCATGGTGCGAGTTCGGCGAAGAAACTTTCTCCGATTCATACACCGACACCGCCGGGGAGACATGGTATGTCCCGGAGTTCTACTTTGACACCGGAGCCGGTATGGATCTGTCGTTCAAATGGGGTACCGGTGAAGAACTGTACGATTTCGGAACGGACAACACCGGATATTACGCGGAGATATATGTCTGGTACGGCGGATCGCTTCCCGACCCGTATTCGATATCCGACTGCTGGATAGCGACCGTCCCCTACGTCGCGGAAGAAAGCATTACAAGTGATACAAACCAGTATGTGACATTAAGCGGAGGTTTTTACAGCGGCTCACTGTACCCGGCATTCTCAGGTACTGTGCCCCCACTCGCGACCGGAGATACGGTTACGCTCGGTATAGAGGTATACTCTCCGAGCGGCACACTTGCAAGGCGTATGCCTGTTTCCGAGTTTACAGTAAATTGATAAGAACATATTATGGATAAAAAGAAAAAGCTCCGGCTCACAGCAGGAACAGTCATAACAGCGGCGCTGGCATTCGCGGCATCGTTCTGCGGGATATTCACCGACGCGGATCTTCAGGCGCAGGATATGCTGTATCAGCAGCCGCGCGGCGTAAGCCCGGATATAAAGATAATCGCCATAGACGATTCGGACGAATCCCGGGCCATGCTGGGCAATTTCGGCACATGGAAGCGCGACGTCTATGCGCAGGTCATCGAGACACTTGGCGATTATCCGGCAATAACGGCGGTCGATGTGCTGCTGCTCGGAGATGTGGACCCGGAGACTGACAGGCGGCTCATTGAAGCCTGCCGGAACAGCGGCCGCGTGGTAGCCGCCGAACATATCAATTATACCGCACAGTACGAATTCGGCGCGGACGGCTGCGGCTACATAGACTACACTCATATCGGCTCGGTCAGCGAGCCCATAGTTGCCGGAAGCGCTGCGCTTGGCTTTGTGAATATCCCCGTGAGTGCCGACGGCAAGGTCAGAAGTGTCGATCTGACAGAAAATTTCAGCGGTGAAGAATTACAGAGTCTTGCGTACCGCACATACACACGGTATTGTGAGCTGAAAGGCATCACGCCGAATGAGCCCGCGCTCGACAAGTCCGGCTGTATGTGGATAGACTACGCCGGAGCCCCCCGCGGTTATGAGTATGTTCCCATAACCTCGGTACTGGACGGCACTGTGGATCCGAGGGCTTTTCGTGACTGCATCGTGTTTATCGGAGCCTACGAAACGGGGCTCCGGGACGAATACAGCGTTCCGGTCAGTGCCGAGCGGATGTTCGGTGTCGAGATCAACGCGAATGTTGTGCAGGCGCTTATTGACGGGCGTTCGCCCGTTCCGGCAGACAGGCTTCCCGCAGCGTTGGCATGCGCGGTGATCGCGGCGGCAGTGTTCGTTATCACCGGGCTTGTGAGTGTTAAAATAAGTGCTCCTGTATTTGCCGGTGTGCTGCTGATATGGGGAGTTTCGTGCTTCCTGATCTGGCAGAGCGGCACTATAATGCCGCTTATATACACTCCGGTATTCACGGGACTTGCATTCCTCACCGAGCTTGTATTCAACTACACAGAGGAGACACTCGAAAAGCGCAGGATAATGAGCGCGTTCCGCAAATATGTTGCCCCGCAGGTAGTCGAGAACATCGCGAAAAGCGGAAATTATAAAATAAATCTCGGCGGTGAGCGTAAGCACATAGCCGTGCTGTTCGTGGATATACGCGGCTTCACTACTATGTCCGAGAGCCTGGAACCCGAGCAGGTGGTGGATATCGTAAATACCTACCTGAACCTTACCACAAGAGCTATATTCGCCAACGAAGGTACTCTCGACAAGTATGTCGGGGATGCCGCAATGGCGGTGTTCAATGCGCCTTTCGATCTTGATGATTATGTGTTCCGGGCTGTAAAGACCGCCATGGATATAAACGCGGGCAGCGCGGAAATAGAAGCGAAGTTCATGGAGAAGTACGGCAAGAGCGTGGGTTTCGGCATCGGCGTCAACTGCGGAGATGCAGTAGTCGGCAATATGGGCTGTGACTTCCGTATGGACTACACAGCCATGGGCGATACGGTCAATACCGCAGCCCGCCTTGAAGCCAATGCCAAGCGCGGTCAGATACTCATAAGCAGCGCTGTCTATGAGCTTGTCAAAGACCGCATCACTGCCGAGCCTGTCGGTGAGATACCTTTGAAGGGCAAGTCCGTAGGCGTCTTCGTCTACTCCGTGACCGGCCTGAAGAAACCGTCACCTGATCCGGCGGCCCTGCATTAAGGCCGCTCCGCTCGAGCCCGGGGGAACCCTTTTGTGAACAAAAGGGTTCCCCCGTTCCACTCCCATTAAGAAGTTTTCCTGAACCGTATCAACAGACAAGATACGGCGGCTACGGTTTGTAACATTATAATACCGGAGGAAAGCATCTATGGATACTATTGTTAATAAACTCTACTATGGCGAGATTTGCCCGAGCGAGAAACCAGCCCCCCAGACCAAGCGCTGTATTGAGAATAGAGCAATCATTTGCGACACTGAGGCAAAGCTGATTGAGCAATTCCCGAAATGCAAGGAATTACTCGACACCTACTCAGACGCGCTTCATGTTGAAGCCCAGCTTGAATGTGAGGCTGACTTTGCGCGAGGGTTCAGACTCGGAGCTCTGCTAATGCTTGATGTAATGACAACTGAATAACAAACCGAATGACTGTCTAAATATACTGTAGCAGATAACCGTATGCGGATTAATTCCGTATACGGTTATTTATCTACAAATCACTTTTTACTTTGAGATACTGCATATTCAATTGAACAGTCCATAAAAGTGTCCATAAAGTCTTTGTCATACTTTTTTTCGCTGCAATTGGTAAAATCATAAGCGTATCTCCATTCTTCAAAAGCCTTACTATGAGTTACTATTTTTTTAACAAAATCCTTATGGCTTATTTCTTTTCCGTTATTGCTTAATTGCTTTCTAACCTCTGTTTCGATCTTGTTACGATCAGTGACGTCTAAAAGATTAAACAGCACATCTAAATTATGCTTTTGAGGTATTTGGGGAGGATTAATCATTGATTTAAGAATTAATTCACAAGCAAATGCACTATTTGCTGCATAAGGAACGAAAAGAGAACAATTCATAACTATGTTTCCTTTAGTAATACTATTCATTTGTTGTTCAAGAGTCTTTGCTGCATATATAAATGTTGTAGCAACTCCTAAAATCTCTTTGTCAAAAACCATAAACACTTCTCCTTTAAGTAACAATTTTACTATAAAACCTTTCCGTCGCCTTTTCGAACGGATGCATCACAACCGCCGCATTGCCCTTCTTCAGTCTTTTCCTGCCTTCCTTTACGATTGACTCGGTAGGTATAGTACTGATTATTCTTGCAACATCAACGCCGACATAAGCAGCGATCTGTTCGATGGAGTATCCGTTTTTAAACATACTCTGTATCAGGCACTCGCGAACATACTGCGGACAGAAATAAGTCCAAGCCGCATCCGACTTATCTATATTAACCAAGCTGTTAAAAATGCCGTTAACAGTTCCCACAGTAGGTCTTACGAGTTTGTTTGATTTATCGGTTGTTGCAATAATATATTCGAGTTTGCTTTTGTTCTTTCTTCGGCTCTGATCCAGCTCTGTCAGAAGAGTTTTTATAAGCGGAGTCATCTGATACTCTCTATTGTTAAAACTAATGATGCCTTTATTCAGATCAATATTATCCCATTTGATATTGCTGACCTCTGATCGCTCAAAACCATAGTAAGCGCAAAGAAGGAACACGGTAAGATTCCGTCCGTTGCTTTTATCCTTATAGAGATACTCCATAGCTTTCTCGAAACGCTCAATGCTCATGTGATTTTCAGCCTTGATTTTAGGAGTTTCTTCATAGATAGCAAGAGACTCATCCCGTCCGTCCTCAAACCCGTGACGTGAAATCATACCCATCTCTTTCATTTTATAAAAGAATGATGAAATATAAGAATAAGCATTCTTGATTGTTCGTTTTGAGCAAACAGACCGTCCATTTGCCGATGTTGCATTTTTCTTTGTTTCTATATATGATCTGAAATCATACACCCCAACATTTTCAAGACATTTCCTGTCATTTCTTCCCACCGATTGATAAGGATGGTTGGCGGAGTAATAGTCGAAAAATCCAAACAACGCACTCTTATATACCGCCCAGCTCTCTATATTAGCATTCTCCATTCTGCGAAAAGCTTTGAATTGAGCAATGTCGGCAAAGTAAAATGTTGTTTTGTCTTTAAATATTTTTTCATACGAAAAGTATTTCAGATAACCGCTGTCTGACGGCCTATCAATAGATATATCCAAGACAATCTTATCCATGTTCTGATTAATAATTGTATTGTTTAGCAAAATATAACGTCTGCCATTCGACAGTATTCCCCATATAACATCATGGTCGTTAAGATATCCGAGCAACTGGTTTATGTCTTGCTCTGTTATATCAATGTTAGGATTCCTGACGCTTTGACTGAGTCCCTTAGTTTCTACAGCAAGAATGGCCTTTCCATTTTCCTTGTATATTAGATCAGCACGTCCGCTGGTCGCACAGCATTCATAATCCCATTTCTGCGGATCGTATCCCAAGCTATTAAGGAACAGATCGACCACTACATGGGTTTTAATGTTTTCTTCTGTCAGACTTGGTAGTTCAGACATTTTGACCTTTATCGCTTTGATGAGTTCTTTCATATTTTCCATAATATTTTCTCCTTTATGCTGCCATATTAAACTGTATCATCATTGCTTTCTGAAGTTGCTGCAACTTCCTACGATCATCGACGCATCCTATCTTTCTGTCAAGCCGATACATGTCGATCGTTGTTATCTGTTCGCATAATGCAATGCTGGGCTTAACCAGACCATATCCTTCGAGTTGCACATGAACAGGCAGATTATGCTTCGACGTGCTTGAAGTAAGCGGAATAACATTAACAACGGTGCTGAAGCAGTTATTCTTGTCATTTGACACGATGATGACCGGGCGCGTACCCTGTTGAATGTTACTGTTTATAGCAACGGGAAGAGCAGCCATATAGATTTCACCAAATTTGTACATAAAAAGCCTCCTTATATTATATCATTCAGCAGATTGCCAAGTGTAGCGCTCCACCTGTCCTCTGCGGTTTTAACAGCGTTCATAAATCTTTCTTTCTCAGAATCGTATTTTTCTACGATTTCAAGTTGCTCTTCCAAAGAAGGAAGAGGTATAGTAATCTCCATTACATCCTTATGCGTTATCTGAATGGATGTCATTCCTATGCTAAAGCTATCAAATACAGCTTTTCCTATCGGGGTTTGGAAGAACACCTCCAGATAACGACTGTTAAGTTCCTTATTAGGGCGTATTACCACAAGGCTGACCGAAGGAATGCAGAGAAATGACTGCTGGGTGAAGGTTGCAGATTTTATTGTAGTTCCGCGGCATGTTAGCAAAACATCGCCATCTTGCAGTTCGTATCGTTTGACCTTGCGTTCTTCTTCGGTAAATCGTTCGAGGTGATCATAGTCTATACCATTCTCAGTTATATTAGATATGTTAATAACGCCTATGTTGCCGTCTATGGTTTTATTATTGACAGTTTTTCCACGGAATATTTCTGATACATCTTTTAATTTAACCTTATTTTTTTGTGATGAATAAAACGAATTAAGAATTTGATTGGCGTCAGATAATATTCGGTCAATTTGCCAACCTTCCGTTTCATGGAGCTCATCAGCAGTTATTTCGCTTTGGCTCTCACAGATAATGTCGTCAAAATCTCTTACTTTATTATTCTTGCTTCTATATGATGATATTAAAATTTTATCTGTTTTAACTGCCGAGAATTCAAAATAATATGTTTTTACTCCGGTTCCCTTGAATATTCCTGTCGGCAATTCAACAATCTTTATTAGGCTGTAGTATTCTTCTATATACTCTCTAAGCTTAGCAATCGATCCTCCCCCAAAAGTAATCCTTGCAGGTAACACTATTGAGAGCTTGCCGATATCAGAAAGCATAGCAAGTAAATTTTCGGTTGCTGCCAGATCCAACTCCCTACAAATATGTCTGTCATTTTCGGCAGTCCCCCTTCTGCCAAACGCCGGAACACTAGTAATCAAGTCAAACTTATCAGTAACAGTAATTTCATCATATATGTTAAGAGTGATTATATTAATATTTGGGATATTCCTATAATAGAATTGAAGAAGTTCTTTTAAGCTGTTATTAGCTGCACCAATTGTAAAGTTTTTATCTTTATAGCTCTCCGCCAAGTCTTTTATGGAAAATAAATAATGCTCCGCCTCCGAAATCAGTATGGATTTGTAGCTTGGATTCTTCATTTCATCAGTAAAAAACTTATTGATGCTTTGCGGCGTTTGTAGCGATAGTGAACCGCTCCAAATTTTACTCCTACTGGAAACAAATTGTAGTATCTCATATAAGTCGCAATCTTTCAGGCAACCATACATATCAACGCACAAGTCATCATCTATTATATAAACTCCTAGCTCGATGTTGTGTTTCTTAATAGTGTCCGTAATACTAGCTATTGAGTTTTCTCCTTCTAAATCATTTATAGTACGCTGCACACTCAACATCATAGAGATAATGTGCTCTGGGATTGTTACCAATCCCTTGCTTCTTAACCTGTCCATAAATTCATAGGTTTTTTCATCCATAATAGTATTCCTCCTTTAATATTTGCCTTACCTTGTAATTGTATTATACATCGCAAAGTATGGTTTTGTCAATACCAAAACATAAAATTGCAAAAACATTGTTTATTTATTACATATTCACAGCCATTTGATTGTGATTTTTGCACAAAAAAGACAGGCTAAGAATGTTTAGCCTGTCTTTTAAAAAACTGTAATAATCTAGAAGTTTGAAGAAAGGTCGTTGACAACACTATACAAAATTACATAAAGCACATTTGTTTTATTTGGCCTTGTGTTTAGTGTTAGATGTAAACTCAATGCGAGCCAAATCTGTATAGTCTCTAGAATAAGAATCAATATATAAATAATTGTCGATTCTATATCTCTGTCCTGCTTTCAGGTTGTCACATAATACCATAATATGTTCTGTTTCTAATACATTTCCTTTCGAATCATAAAAATCTGCATGTATACATATATAGTAATTATATATTGATGATAAGTTTTCTAAATAGCCCGTCCAATACATTTTGTCGCCTTTAATATAAATATTAAAATCGACTAATTTGATATCCTTGTCATAATAACCACTATATGGTACTTTTTTATAACTGTCAACTAATCCCTTATCAGCTTCAAAGATATAAGTTACTCCATTTATAGTTTTTGTCGTTGTCTGTGATGTATAGTCATCTCCAAAATATAATGTGTATTTTTTCCCAGATAAGACTATATCTGTCATTCCTTTTGCAAGCTTTCCGTTTGGTTTGCAATAATAAATTTTCCCGTCTATTATAACTGGCATATCTTTTACTTTGCATATTAAATAACCACTATCTTCATCAAAATAGTATATTTCATTTTTGATTTTTACATATCCATGCTGTAATACGCCTATTTTATTAAAGTAGTATTTATCGCCATTAATTGTAGCCCAGCCTGTGGCCATTTTACCGGTTTTCTTATAAAAATAGTATTCATTACCATTTGTCATTGTAACCCAGCCGGTTTTCATAACACCTTTTTTGTTAAAGTAATATTTGGATCCATCAATAGTTTGCCATCCGGTTAAGTATTCTCCGTTTTCATCTTCATAATATGTTTTTTCGTTGTTTTTTACCCAGTCAGCACTAACAGGTGTGCTCGCTGCACATGCCATTAAACCGATTGACAGCAACAATGCGATGGTTTTCCTCATTCTGCTTATCTTACTCATTTTAGATACCTCCGTCAAAACGTACTTGTAACTGAAACAAAAAGTGCGCGGCAATAAACCACGCACCCTGTAAACGATACATAGCTCATTTGCCGCGACGCAAATTGATTCAACCCATATTTATAGCTATAGACTGTTAGAGCCTGTACATTTACCGAAAGGTATAGTACAGCCTTAAAGCTATAAATATTCAATTTACGTCGCAAGTATATAATAACATAAATGGGGAGAAAAAGCAAGCGAATCCAAAAAGATTGTCATTTTCACAGGGCTTTATGGTGAATGTGTACAAACAGTCAGCTGCTTTGAATATACAAAAAGCGCCGAGAATTACTGAAATTATCTGCAATAAATATCAGTACCCTGCTATTTCCCTCTATTCTTAAAGCTCCCCTCCAGCCATTCCTCGAACTCGTCCAGCGAGATCTCCCCGCGCTGACACATATCACGTTTTTCACAAGCCTGATAATTCCACTTACGGAACTTATCGGGCTTTATTGTTCCGACTTTGGAGCGGGCGTGGTAGCGTTTGTAGTATTTGCGGAAAAGGGCGACAGCCTGATCGCTGTGCAGCTTTTCTTCATATTTCCGCTGAGCCGCGATCTGCTGACAGGTCTGGGAATTGCCTGCGCGGACGCGGTCGCAGTATTCGGCGTTGTAGTTTCCCTTGACGATAAAGTACCGTCCGCAGTTTTTGCATTTATGCAGCTTGATGCCGTATTCGAGCATTTTGGAGAATTCAAGATCAAGCATTTCGTGAAGCGAGCTTATCTCGTAGGAAACAGCCATAAATCTCGGAACGTGATAAAACATCTGAACCGTGTCTGCTTTTAAGCCAAGAGCCTTTTCAAGTGGGCTCTTTTTCTTTGTCGGGACATGACTTTGCAGTCTGTTTATTATGACATCCATAGGAAGTCGTGAACATTCAAGCGCGGTCTTGTCCATTCTTATCGTGATCTCAAAATCCTCGGTTCTGCGCGATTTCACAGGAATATCATATATACGCGCATACAGGGCAAAACGTTCGTGCGCCGTCAGCTTCAATAATTCATCGGGATAGAACTCCTCGTCAAACACAAATTCCAATCTCCGCAGCATTTCTTTCTGCAATTCAGTAATGCAGAAAGCGTAAAGTGCCGCGGATCTTTCATCTGTTTTAATAAACATCGGCGGAAATACTGATGTGTAGACAGTCTTTAAGAGAAGATCGTCAGCAAACAAAAATGTTTCTGAAATATAATCAAATCTTTCTTTGTGAGAATAATTCTTGATCTTATCATCATCGACCTTGTCCTTGTGAAATGCCGAAAATAACGTTCCATAATCCCTGAGCGATTTTATTTCTTCCGAAAAATCGAAGAAGCAGAATTCCAGCAGACCTTCGCCGACAGGGTAAGTTACCATTAAACTTGCGAACGGATTTATCTTGTATTCATGCAGATCGTTCGGGTATTTATGGCTGAGATGAAAAACATCGTGATAAAGATAGTCGTTATTGCTATCGGTTATATCCTGATCGGAGAAATCAAAATCATACTTTTCACTTTCTTCCTCGTCATCTTCATTTCCGGAGTTTTCATCATCGTTGCCCTGCGGGATCCAGTCGTCATTGGTATAATATTCATAAATATCATCAACCTCGATGATAACGGTTCTTTCCTTTTCGTTTATGTACACTTTGTCTCTGTAAGCGTCCTGATACATACGTGTATAATCTGAGCGGACAGCATAGTATTTTTCAAGCTCAGGAATCTCTTTTTTCTCTTCCATGTTCGTAAAACTCCCATGATAATTTTGGACAATATGGATTTTGCCGAAATCCCGGAAACCATATCGTTCTAATAAATATGATACCAAACTCTTGATTTTCTGTCAATAGCGTGCGATAATATATTTGTGATCACGAACAAAATGTTCCGGAACATTTTCAGAAAAATAACGGAGGAGGAAGGAAAAATTGCTATTTATCATTTCAGCGTCAAGATCGTATCCCGAAGCGCAGGCGCGAGCTGTGTTGCAAAAGCCGCGTACATCGCCGGGGAAAAGATCAGAAACGAACGCGACGGAGTCATACATGACTACCGCCGCAAGCGCGAAGTCGTTTACAAAGAAATTCTGCTGCCCGCGGGAGCGCCCGAACATTTCCACAAGCGTTCTGTTCTCTGGAACGCCGCGGAGCAGAAAGAAACCCGCAAAAACAGTCAGACTGCCCGGAGTATTGACGCGGCACTCCCGCGGGAAATCTCACGAACGGAGCAGATCGACCTTGTGCGGCAATTCTGTGCGCAGAATTTCACATCATACGGGATGTGCGTCGATTATGCGATTCACGACAAAGGCGACGGCAATCCCCATGTGCATATTTTACTGCCGACCCGTCGCGTAGATAAGACTGGGTTTACGGTGAAAGACCGTTCGTGGAACGACAGGGCTATGCTGGAACAATGGCGGAAATCTTGGGCGGAGTGGTGTAACCACAAGCTGTACTTTGTCTCCGATGAGCGCATAGATCACCGAAGCTACGAGGCTCAGGGGATAGAAAAGATCCCGACTGTACACCTCGGAGCCGGTGCTTGCGCTATCGAGAAAAAAGGAAAAAAGACAGATCGCGGGCTGCTGAACCTGCAGATCGAGATCGAAAACGCGAACACCTCTATCGCTGCCATGAAGCAGGAAATGGACGATAATAAGCATTACATCCAGCAAAACTTGGACTATCTTTTTCAGGAAGAGCTGGGCTGCTCTATGTCTGAGGCTTATGAATTGCGGGAAAAGGATGAATATATTTCATTTCTGAAAAGTGAAATGGAACGTAGAAATCATAATGCAATAAAAGCAAAGGAAGATGAGGAGTATTCAAAGTTGTTCTTTGCGAGGTGGGATCACGAAATGCTGGATCGGATAATGTATGAAATGAAAACTGCCTCGGATTATGTTCACGAACATGGACAATATCCGTCCGGTTGGAACAGCATTATGGAAACCTATCGTCTTTTGAGACAACAGGAAGAACAGCAGAAACAGCAATCCGCGCCAAAGCCCACGCCGCCTCAAAATGATACGCCCGAAAAATCTACGTTCAAGCCTAAGTCGAGAAGTATCTGACGCAACAATTTTTTCGCCGCACAAGCGGCGCATACGCGCGGCGTAAGCCGCTTTTCCCGCGGCACCGCAGGTGCCGCATTAGCCCAAAAGTCAAGGAGATGTGCTCCTTGCGCGCTTAACGAACGGAACGTTTGTATAAGTGCGCCCTCCGGGGGCGGTTAGCTACTTGGTTTTTCAGATTACTTTCACTCGATATGAAAAGTAGCTTGTTTCACCTGATTGGTTAGTTGCATACCGCCCCCGCCGCCGCGAGCTGTGTTCTCCGGTATTTTCGCCGGCGTACCGGAACCGCAGTTACGGCAGCTTCGGGGATCGCACTTTGCAGATAAAGAAAAACAGATAA
>JAEEJW010000039.1 GCA_016282095.1 Ruminiclostridium sp.
ATGCCTTGAAAAAGCAGTACAACGGCGGCAATGTGCCGACAGGCTACTACATCGACGAGCAGAAGCACTATCAGATAGATACGCTCATAGCGCCGTTCGTACGGGAAGCGTTCACAATGTACATCAATAACCGTCCGATCAAGGATATAGTCGCATATCTGAACGAGAATCACGTCACGACCTGCAAGAACAAGCCTTTCACCAAGACTTCGGTCTCGGCAATGCTGCAGGTTCGCAAATATATGGGGGAATACCGGTACCGGGATGTGGTATTTGAGGACGGAATCCCCGCTATTATCACAAAGGAGATGTTTAAAATGGCGCAGGAACGCCTTGAAAAGAACAGGTATGCCCCCGCGTGCATGAAAGCTGACATAACCTATCTGCTTACTACCAAGCTGATTTGCGGAAATTGTGGCGCATTTATGGTAGGTGAGAGCGGTACGGGCAGGGAAAACAAGAAGTACCACTATTATAAATGTGTATCCGCGAAGAAGAAAAAGGGATGCCCCATGCGGACGCTTCGCAAGGAATTTATTGAAAACCTTGTGGTTGACAGCGTTGTACGGAATTTGTTCAATGCCGACACAATTGATAGGATAGCTGACGCGGTTATGGCGGAGCAGGACAAGGAAAGTACCGTTATCCCGCTTCTTCGGCGGGAACTCGCCGAAACAGAGAAAACGCTGGGTAATGTCATGGCAGCGATCGAGCAGGGTATCATCACGGAGACCACAAAGCGCCGCATGAAGGAGCTTGAAGCCAAGAAGTCCGAAATCGAGACCAAGATCATCCGCGAGGAGATCAAGGAACGCCGGCTCACGAAGGAACAAATTGTGGCATGGCTGACCAAATTGACCGAACTTGACCTCGCGGACGAGGGAAACAAGCTGCGTATCATCGAGACCTACGTCAACTCGGTGTACGCCTATGATGATAAAATTGTCGTCAATTTTAACTGCAGGGAGGAACCGGAAACGGTTCCCCTCCCGCTGAAAATCGTTACAGATGTTTCGAATTTGTTCAGAGTCGGGGAGCTAAGAAAATCCCTTAACCAAGCGGTCTAAGGGATTTATCATTTAGGAAATCTAACGGTAACCGCAACGACCGAATCCGTCAATACACACAAATATGTTTGTGCAGTATTGACAAATCGATCGCTGGTTGACAGTATCCTTTTAATCACAAAATATTTATAGAATTTTATAGTCCGTACAGCACATCTACAAGTCGTTAATTTGAAGAGCCTCCTGCATAGAAGTATAATTACTTCTTCGCAGGAGGCTTTTTTCATTTCCGATATTCAAATTTGTCATTCAGAAGTGAATGGACAGGCACCGAGAGCGCCGGGATGCTCCCATATAATGCGAACCGGAGCCTTTCATATTATGATCTGCTTCTGATTATGCCTTTCCCGCAATAATATGTGATTAGGAAATACCCGCAATATATTACAATTACTATTATCGCAGTCGCCAACATCGCAGGGAGAAGTCCGGTAGTGCCGAATACCTCAAAAATAGTTGACGCGAACTTTATCCCGAATATCGAATGAATGCACGCAAGCAGCAGCGGCAGCAGGAAGAACACACCTGTCTGTCTGAAAAGCGAGCGGTTTATATCTTTTTCATCCGCGCCAATCTTCCGGAGAACATCATAACTTGACAGACTGTCGATGTTTTCGGACAGTGCCTTAATGCTGAGTATCGCTCCGCTGGATAAAAGGAAAACAATACCGATGTATAACCCGATCAACGTGGCTGCCGCGCCGAGTCCGACCGCGGAATCCATGACCTGTATGCGGGTGTTCGCAAAAATGCCGAAAGATTCATCTGTTCGTTCCTTGATAACATCGAGCAACATCATATCCGAATCCGCAAATATTTTATCCGTTTCGCGCTTTTCATTCATTGTTTCCGCTTTGTAGTTACCGGAAATGTATTTTTGTTGTGTATCGGCTTCAAGTGTAAGATCGTCGGGTATTACTATTAATCCGAGGTTCATCGCATTATTGGAGATCATATCGAGTCCGTACTTGCATTCCGGATAAGCCGGGCGAAGGATATTTCCCTGTATAGTGATCTCGTTGCCTGCCTCAAGAGGGAGATTGCGGACTCTTGTCATTTCCTCGTAATTGCATACTACCGCATAGCAGCCGTCGGGAACATCAAGCGTCTCAAAGCCATAGAGCTCCGCGAGCCGGTTATAATCGCTGAGGTGTATCAGCGTCTCTGGAGCACTGGCTATATTCACGGTATTCATCTTTTTCTGAGCCAGATCAAGATATTCGCCGAGAAAGTCGGCGCCTTTGAAATCTTTCAACTTATATTCCGTAAACTGTACATATTCCGAAAGGTGCTCATCAAGATTCACTCCAATCAGACCGTACATCTCTTTTATATCGGTATCGCTCACAACATCTTTTTTCCCGAACACCTCGACGCACAAGTCTGCCGGTGAGTATTTGCCGATATTATCATCAAGTGAGTTTTTCATTGAGAAAGCCGCAGAAAGCGTGCATATCGTCACGAACAGCATAAGGCAGATAATGCTCGCGGACACGACCATGGTGTTTATACGGCTTCCTATCTGACGGAACGTGAAACAGTTAAGTTCCTTATAATACAGCTTCTTTGATGCCGTCAGAATACGGGTCATCATACCCGATACCGACCAGAAAATCAGAAAAGTGGAAACCGAGCCCATTGCTATATATAAGAACATTTCGGCGGAATCCTCTATATTAAAGGTATCGAAAGCTACTTTATAATACGCATATCCGAGCATAGCGACTCCGGCAAGAAAAACTATGACGCAGGCCAGAGGTTTTTTTAGCTTCTGTGCTTCGGATTTTTTGTCTGAGCGCATAAGGTCAATAAGCTTGAACTTGCCTACTATCACTGTGTTGAACAGCATTGTAACGACATATATCAGCGCGAAGTAAATTACTGTTTTTATCGCTGCATCGGCCGAAAACGTAAATTGAAACTGCGTCATATCCGCGTCAAACAGGCTGACAGTGAATGCGCTCATAAGCTGCGAAAGCCCTACACCGATCAACAGCCCGACTGCGAGCGACATAACACCTATTATAAGAGTTTCTGTAAGCAGTATTGCCGATACCTTTCTCTTGCTCATCCCGAGCATCATATACAATGCGAATTCTTTGTTCCTGCGACGCATAAGAAAGCGGCTCGCATATACAATAAGTCCTCCGAGGACTCCTGACACAAACACGCTTACGCCGGACAGCAGACTTGTCATAAGCTCTATGATCTTTCGCATATCACTTGACACAAGAAGGAAAGCAGTCTGTGTCTCAATAGCGTTGAACACATAGAATATAGCCACGCCGATCATAAGCGTAAAGAAATAGATCGTGTAATCGCGAAGGCTTTTGCGGATATTACCGAGGGAGAGTTTAAAGAGCATCGCTCACGTCACCTCCCAGAAGAGTCACGACATCTATGATCTTGTCAAAGAACTGCTTGCGGGTATCGTCGCCCCGGTTCAGCTCGTGGAACATCTTGCCGTCCTTGATGAAGATAACGCGGCTCGCGTAGCTTGCGGTGAAGCTGTCGTGCGTGACCATCATTATCGTTGTGCCGACTTCTCTGTTCAGATAATTGAACCGTTCAAGCAGCAGTTTTGCAGATTTTGAGTCGAGCGCTCCGGTTGGCTCGTCTGCAAGCACTATCTTCGGGTCTGTAACTATAGCCCGCGCCGACGCGACACGCTGCTTCTGACCGCCGGACATCTGATAAGGATATTTATCCAGCACATCCGTGATACCGAGCTGTTCTGCCACCTCATTAACGCGGCGGAATATATCACTCTCTTTTTCTTTCTTTATGGATAAGGCAAGTGCTATGTTTTCAAATGCCGTCAGCGTATCGAGCAGGTTGAAATCCTGAAAAATAAAACCGAGCTTGTCGCTTCTGAATTTGTTCAGCTGCTTGCCCTTGAGACTGGTGATATCCATGTTTTCAAGAAAGATATGTCCGGCGGTCACGCTGTCTATTGTGGAAATGCAGTTGAGAAGTGTTGTCTTACCGCTGCCCGACGCACCCATTATTGCAGCGAACTCTCCGTGCTCCACGGTGAACGAAATGTCGTCAAGCGCTTTTGTAAGGCTCGATTTGCTGCCGTAATATTTTTCGATGTTCTGTATTCTGAGTAATTCCATAGTATGTACTCTCCTTTCTCTGAAAATATTATACAGCATAATTTACGGCTTGTCGCTGTTTTAATCTTACAGAACATTACATTTTTGTAACCCGCGGACGCGCGGGGACGAATACCGTCTCAGACATACAGCTCAAGCGGGTCATCTGCTTTGCTGCCGCTATTATCTGCTTATTCAGGGCTTATAGTAATCGTTCTTTGCAAAAGTTATGATAAATTCGGTGTACACGCCGAATTCGGAGCTCACTTCTATCCGGTGTCCGAGCTTTTCACATAGATTTTTAACAATGTACAATCCCATTCCCGTCGATTTTGCACTCGTCCTGCCGTTTTCACCGGTAAAGGATTTATCGAATATGCGTGGGAGATCGGCGGCGGGTATGCCTATCCCGTTGTCGCAGAAACACAGCTTTACGCAGTCCTGTTCATCAGCGGCACTTATATGTATTTCCGGTTCGCGTGTGTCGGAAAAATATTTGAGACTGTTGGAAATGAGCTGTCCGAGAATGTAACCGAGCCACTTCCCGTCTGTCATTACAGTAATTTCCGGAATATCGGTATCTATCCCGACATCGTGTGCCGTGAGATCGTCGCGGTGTTTTATTACAGTCTCCTTTACCGTGTTTTTCAGCGGTGTTTCGGCTATCAGATAGTCCTTCTCGGAGTTTTCGCTGCGGGCGTAGTACAGCACGGTATCTGTATAGCTGTCGATACGCCTGAGCTGTTCAAGCGCCTTTGAGCGCACAAATGCGCCGTCCTCGTTGTTGTGCAGTATAAGCTGCAGGCTCGCAACCGGCAGCTTGACTTCATGCACCCACATTTCTATGAACTCGCGGAAGGACGCGTTTTCACGGCGGTGCTCCGCAACATTCTCGCACATCGACTTGTCCGTTTCGCGCAGTATCTCATATAGCAGCTTTCCCTCGTAGAACGCGGGCGGCTCGGCTGTTTCCGCTATCAGGTATTTTCGGTCAAGCTCGTCTATGTTGGTCAGCAATGTCGCATAAAACCGCCGCTTTCGTGAGTATTCCCATAATTCTGCGCAAACCGCCGCGAGCAGAAGCACAACGGCTGCAATCACACACATAATCGTCGGAATACGCATCGCTATCGCAAATATCAATAATATAACGCCGCCCGCCGCATATATCGCGTATGCCGGCAGGCGGTCCTTTATAAAATCTGAAAGTTTCATTTCAGCACATACCCCTGTTTCTTGCGCGTTTCTATTGCGTCCTCAAATCCCAGCTCCGCCAGCTTGCCGCGCAGGCGGCTGATGTTCACGGAGAGCGCGTTGTCATTCACAAATTCCTCGTTGTCCCATAGCGCAGTCATCAGCATATCACGGGTGACGATCTCGCCCTGTCTGTCAAGCATAAGCCGGAATATTATCATCTCGTTTTTGGTGAGTATCTGTTCGCGCTCATCGAGCTTTATGCTGCCTTTGGCGGTATTGACCTCTGCATTGCGGTAGTTATGAGCCGAAACAGCTTTCCCGCTGCGTTTCAGGACTGCCGATATCCGCAGCAGCAGTATGGCAGGGTCATAGGGTTTTGTTATGTAATCGTCCGCGCCATAGCTGAGTGAGATTACTTCGTCAAGTCCGGAGCTGCGGCTCGTCAGCATTATCACGGGAGTCCCACAGTGCTTGCGGTATTCCTGCAAAAGCTGTTCGCCGTTGATGTCCGGGAGGTTTATGTCGAGCAGCACAAGATCGGCATTCGCGCTTATCATCTCGTCAAGTGCATTTCTGAAGTCTTCTATACCGACTGCGGTATATCCGGAGTTTTCAAGCAGCTTTGCAAGCTCCGAACAGAGCACCGCGTCATCCTCAACTATCATTATCTTGTTCATTTTATCATCCTTTTGAAGCGTTTTCAACTATTATACCACAAATAAGCGAAGTTTTCAATCTTTGTGATGTCAGTTTGCCCCATATCTGTGCTTCCATAAAACACGGCTTATGAAAATTGCCCGTTGGAGAGCTCCCAACAGGCAATTTTTAAGTAACTTTTCAATTTTCGTCAACATTGAGCGGTCTGTCCGCAATACCTTTCAGGCTCCTGAACTCTATCTCATCAGCTTCCGCTTCCGGAATCGGAGATATATGATTCCATTGAGCTGTTACTTGTTTGCTGTTGTGTATGTCATAAATATCATCTCATTTACGATAGTACCGGTTTCCATATCTGTTCTCTATTATTATACCACGAAATCGCGGGATTTGCAATATGTTTTATATATTTTCAACTATGGAGAATATCACTTCTTCATTTCCCTGACATACTCGTCATTCTCTGCCTTGCCGTCCGGCGCCTTATTCCGCATCTCGATGGCGTAGTCCGCCCATTTCTGAAATCCTCGTCTGGCAACAAACGAACGATAGTTTGGAGTAAAACCTGCGAAATGCAAAAGAGAGGCTGACAGCTTTTATACATAAATGATATGAAAAATCTCCGCAGCCTATTGACAAGTGACCGCTCGTTCGCTATAATATAAGTGAACGAGCGGTCGCGTTTTTGGGGGAGGGAGCGAAAATGGCAAATGATACAAAAGAACGAATACTTGAGGCGGCGCTGGAAATGTTTTCGCAAAAGGGTTATGACGGGACAAATATCCGCGAGCTCACCGCGTCGCTTGGACTTGTGAAGTCCTCAATGTACAAGCATTTTGAGAACAAGGAGGAGATATGGAACGCCCTGCTTGACAAGATGATCGCGTATTACGCGCAGCACTTCGGGTCGCGGGAAAACCTGCCGCCTGTCCCCGAAACTTTGGACGAGCTTGTCGGAATGACGATGCGGATGGTTGATGTTACTATCCATGACGAAAAGATAGTAATGACGCGAAAACTGCTAACAATAGAGCAATTCCGTGACGAACGCGCGCGTGAGCTTGCGACAAAGCATTTTCTGACCGAACTCAAAGAAATGTTCACATATATTTTTGAGGGTATGATGAACAAGGGGCTGCTGCGGCAGGACGACCCGGAAATGCTCGCGTTTGCGTATACTGCTCCGATCTCGTCGCTTATTCACCTGTGTGATCGCGAGCCGGAGAAAACCGACGACGCGCTTGCGCAGATCAAGACGTTCAGCGGGCATTTCATAAAGACTTATGGAAAGAATAATGCAAACAGAACGGCTGTTCCTTCGGGAAATGAATAATGATGATTTCGACGCACTTTATTGTGTGCTTGCCGACAAAGATATCATGCGGCATTATTCATATATATTCGATGAAACACGGGTGCGTAAATGGATAGAAACAAATACCGAGCGTTATCGTGTGTTCGGATTCGGACTGTGGGCGGTATGTCTGAAAGATACCGGTGAAATGATAGGCGACTGCGGACTTACAATGCAGAACATCAACAGCTTTATACGCCCTGAGATCGGCTATCACATAAGAGCCGACAAACAGCGTCTCGGTTATGCCAGAGAAGCGGCTTCCGCCGTAAGAGACTGGGCGTTTACACATACGACATTCAGGATAGTTTACTCATATATGAGAACCGGAAATATTCCCTCCGCGAAAACAGCAGAATCTATCGGCATGAGCCTTGCCGATAAATATACTGACGATGACGGTGCTGAAATATCTGTATATGCAATAGAGAAAACGGAAAAAGAGCAGATACGATGATCTTTGGGAATGGATACAGGAAAGAGGCAATAGAATGAACGCGGATATTTACCTTTTCGGAATGGTTCTCGGAACACACTCGTTTCTGCTGAAAGATGGTTTTCTTCGTCCCGACGAGTATTCTGAAATAAAAGAACACTACTTCCTTCCCGGCGGCGAGACCGGAACTGCGGCGACTGTTCTCGCGTCTCTCGGGGCGTCGGTCATAATGGACGGAAATCATATCGGAACCGAAGTCGCGCCGATGCTCAAAGCGTTTTACAGCGGCATGAACGTCGATATGTCGCCGATGACGTTCACTGAAAACGACGCGGGTGTAATGGACTATGTCGTTATCTCCGGTAATACCCGCACGCCTATGGGCTTTTTCCAGCAGCTTTTTTCTTCGGGAAAACGCTGGTGGAACATACCGAAAAAAGAGGATATCGCAGGCTGTAAAGCTGCGGCGATAGACCCGTTTTTCGGCGAGGAGTCGCTGACCGCGGCGAAATACTGCATTGAACTCGGTATACCGTATGTTACGATAGACAGCCGTCACGACTCTTTCCTGCACCGGGGCGCCGCTGTGAACGTTGTATCTGACGAGTGTACATCGCAGCAATATCCCGGAATGCCGAACGAGGAAGTGTTCGCGCTGATGCAGTCGGAAACCGACGGACTGACGATAATAACGCAGGGTGCGGGAGATATGCTATATGGCAGGAAGGGCGACAAAATGCATCGCATGGAGCCTTTCACGGTCAACGTGAAAAGCACGCTCGGCGCGGGTGATACCTTCAAGGCGGGCTGCACTTACGGCGTATTGCACGGAATGGCGGACGACGAACTTGTGAGATTCGCAAGTGCCTGCTCCGGCGCTGCAATATCGCGGTTCCCGCTGCCGCTGCACCCGCCGGCGCTTGATGAAGTTGAGCGGCTGATGAACGGAACATTATGAAGCTCAGATATTCGCAAAGATAAACTTGTCGCAGGCATACACCGGTTTATAGATACACAGGCCCGATAGTGCCTTAATTAAACGCATCGAAGAGGGAGATTGGAATGCAGGAGATCACATTTGAAAAAGGAAACGAACTGTATCTGAAGGATTGCAGGGACGCACTATGTCAGTCCATACTCGGCGAAAGATACTTTTCTTCGCCTGGAAGTGCGGAAGACGCGATCCTTGAAGGGATCCGCCAAGAGAATTTGTATGTGGCGTTCATCGGTGAAGAATGCGTTGGCTTTACATATATCATTCCCAAAGGAGCGTTTCACAGTTTTCCATACCTGCATATCATCGCCGTGAAAGAAGAATACAGGAACAAGGGGATTGGCAAGACTCTGTTGGATTTTTCTGAAAATATCGCGTATAAAACGGCAGATAAGTTTTTCCTTGTTGTCGCAGATTATAATCCTAATGCAAAGCGGTTCTATGAAAGAAACGGCTATCAGCAAGTCGGGAAGATTCCGAACCTGTACCGTCCCGGAGTCACGGAATACATGATGGCAAAAGACCTAAACGAGTATTCCCTATAATTACGAAAAATCAAGATCTGGAGAAAAGAAATAAATGATAATCAGAGACTTTGAACCGAAATATACAGAGGAAGCAGCGGAAATTGCCCTTCGCGCATATAATCATGAGAGAGCATTTACACAGGAGCTTCCGGAAGTATCAGACATTCCGATACTGAAACAATTATCCGGAAACGGATTCGGTGTTGCAGCATTTGAAGGCGGAAAAATGGTCGGATTTCTTTGCAGTGTGGAA
>JAEEJW010000040.1 GCA_016282095.1 Ruminiclostridium sp.
CAGCGTATTTTCAAGGCGGACACATTTCTTGATGTCAAGCTCATTCCGACCTACGGTCGGACAAAAGTGCAAGAAAAATTTGATTATTTTTGGATTTTCCTTGCACTTTTGCAACCACGAACAGGATTCAAGCTGCGCTATAAAGCCTGTTCGCGGTTGATGAGCAGACATTAATTAATGTGTCCTCAACAACTGCCGCCCGCGAAGTTGTTGAGGACACGTTAATCATAAAAAAAGAAAACGGAAAAAGGAGAAACCTCAATGGATATCCGTTTTGTGGATATAAAGAGTGACAGTACACATCTGAGCGATATAAAAAGGCTTTACAACACGGCATTCCCGCCCGCGGAACGGGCTCCGTTCCGACTGCTGGTACGCGGCGCGAACAAGCGCAGGAACGTGGACTTCTTTGCCTGCATGGACGGTAATGAATGGGTAGGTATGCTGTATGTGGTCAATCACCTCGATCTGAGTTATATATTCTATCTCGCTGTTGATGACCGGCAGCGCGGCAGGGGCTGCGGCACCGCGATACTGAAAACCGCGCAGGAAGTGTACAGCGGCAGACGGCTCTTCCTTGCGATAGAGGAGATCGAAGAAAAGTATGAGAATTACAGCGAACGTATAAAGAGACTGCGATTCTACGAGAACGCGGGCTTTGCACGTACAGAACAGAAAGTACAGGAAGCAGACGTGATCTACGACCTGATGAGCATAAACGGACCTGTAAAAAACAAGGAATACCGCGACCTGATACGGAGCTTTGTGGGATTCAGGATGCTGTTCATTCCGCTGAAAATACTTAATGACTGAAAACGGGAGAAGGATATGGAATACAGGATAACGACCGAAAAAGATATCGGGCAGCTTATGGATATAAGACTTGAGATGCTCAGAATAGTGAACGGTCTGCCGGAGGACTACACTTTCCCGGCGGAGCTTGTTGAAAACAGCAGGCGCTACTTCATAAGCGGCGACCAGACAACGGTGATAGCGGAAGATAACGGCACTGCCGCGGGCTGCGCAAGTATATCATACATTGAGATGATGCCGACGTTCTCTCACCCTACGGGCAGGCGCGGACATCTGATGAACGTCTATACGAAGGCCTCATACCGCAGACAGGGGATCGCCCGCAGAATGGTTGAGATGCTGATAGCGGACGCCATGGAAAAGGGAGCCACGGAGATAAGCCTCGACGCCACAGACTCCGGAAGGCCGCTCTACGAAGCACTGGGTTTCCGGGCGTCGGAAGAATGTATGGTTATGACTCTGAAATGAAGCTGAAAGGACAAGTGATTTATGAGTTCTTTGTTTGAATATATATATATCTTCCCTTTTCCAGCCCTGTACGCGCGAGTATGTCGCTGGCTTCGATCTTCGGAAGGTTGGCGTGAAGCACTTCAGCCATGGGACTGCCGGTGACGTAAGTCCTTTCCATCGGCAGGCCGCACTCCGCGAGATAACGGCGGGCGTGTTCGCTGTACGCCATGTTCACGTCCGAAATGATATCGACTATCCTGCGGTTAGTTTCCTCCGGCAGACATTCGTCCTTGCAGCGATTACCGGCCTCCATGTGGAATATCGGTATATGCAGACGCTTTGCTCCTATCACCGAAAGGCAGCTGTTCGTATCGCCGAGCACCAGCACAGCGTCCGGCATCATTTCCGCCATGAGCTCATAACTCTTTGCTATGATGTTTCCCATGGTCTGTCCGAGATTGTCGCCCACTGCGTCAAGATATACTTCCGGGTCTTTCAGCTCAAGGTCGCGGAAGAATATACCGTTCAGGTTGTAGTCATAGTTCTGTCCGGTATGAACGAGCACAGTGTCAAAGTATTGCCGGCATTTCTTTATTACCGCAGCCAGTCTTATGATCTCCGGTCTTGTGCCGGCAATTATCATCAATCTGAGCTTTCCGTCGTTTTTCCAGTCTGCCATTTCCGTCGAGATTAGATATTGCCGGTATCGGCCAATATCGGTATAATGATACTATTTTACTATTATTTCGCGGATTTGTCAATAGAGCCCGTCACTTCCAGAGATAGGGCCGGCTGCTCTTCCTGAGCTCTGCGCCGCTGAGTTTCAGGCGGTAGTACGATGAGCCGAATCTGCCGTGAATGTACATATAGCTGTTGACTATCTCTACCTGAGAGCTGTCCAGAGTTCTGAAGCTCCAGCCGAAATTCCCGTCGTCCAGGGTATAGAACTTCTTCGGTCTGAAAGTCTTGCCGGATAAGCTCACCCGATAGCCCTTCCTGTCCCCGAGGATATACATATAATTCGTGTTTATACGCACGTCCGCAAGAGTATCCAGCTTCATTCTGAACATTCTCTCGGGTCTGACATTCTTTCTGGAAGTCGGTATCCTGTAAAAACCGTATGTATACTTATCGTCGCTGTTTTTCTTTTCCTCGATGACGTAGTACAGATAGCCGTTCTTCACGCCCACTGTATAGACAGCCTCGCCCGAATAGCTGTACTTTATTTTTCCGATGCATTCGGTGACTTCTTCCTGCTTCGGCGATTCGAGGTAGCCGTATTTCGTACGCGTCAGCTCTGCGGGCTTGTCAAGACTCGTGCGCCAGATGTACGCGGTGTTGTCCTGCTGTGCGGTATCGTCTTCTTCGTCATAAGTCGGGCCGCGGTACGGGGTGGTGAAGTAGTAGAGATACTTTCCGTCCTCGGCAAAATTGCTGAGCACGGATTTCTCTTTCCCGAACATTTTCAGGGCGGACAGAATACCGCTCTCATCATCTGCGACTGTCTTGCATACTATCGCGTCGGTGACATACAGGAGCTCGCCGCCTCCGTTGACATAGCTGTCATACCCCATGAACCCGGTGTTCTCGTCAAAGAACAGCTTATGGTCGGGGCTGCTGCCGCCGAGATTGGTGCGCTCAAGCCCGGTGCCGTCATTCCTGAATCTGTAAACATCTATCCACACGTCATCAAGCACTTCGGTGTATTCGTAATAGACATAGACATACCCCATGTCCTGCACGACATTGCAGACATAATAGGAATCTTCCGTGCTGTCAAACAGCCAGTCCTCGGGTATAAGCGGGAAGAAGTCGAACTTCTCGAGCCCGCTGCCGTCATAGTGGTGCCTGTAAATATTTCTGCTGTCATAAGCCGGGTCTTCGTCGTTTACAAAACCGCTGTTGCCTCGGGTGTAGAACCATTCCTCGGGCGTAGTGAAGGTGACCTTGCGCTTATTGCTTTCGATGATATCATCGCCGGTCTTTTTTATCGTCGCAACGGCGTAGGTATAGCGGGTGAACGGATCAAGCCCTGTGAAAGTGTATCTTGGCTTTGCGAGCCCGGTGACCTTTGTGTATGCTTTGGTTTCCGGGTCGAGCCTGTACAGCACATAGCCGTCAGCGCCGCTTACGGCATCCCACCTTATGGAGACCTTGTCGTGATTGATGATCTTGCTCCATATTCTTGCGGGTGCAGCAGCGGAGTTCTCCGCAGACGCCGTAACGGTCAGTATGACTGCGGCTGCCAGCAATGTCATTATTGCCGCTATGATCTTCTTCATTGCCGTATCTCCTTTCGGGTATGAATATACTCATATAAATAATTATATAACATCGCTGCGGAAAAGTCAATAAAAAACGGACGGTCGTGATGCCGTCCGTTTTCTTTATCAGCCTGCCATAAGTGCGCGGTATTCATCGAGCACTGTCTCTATGACATTGTAGTACTCATTGAGAACGTGGGTGTAGCTGTCACCCTGTGATGCGGGATTATCGAATACGGTGGTGATGTTGTTTGCCGTATCGGTGCCGAAGCCTGCCTGGCAGGAGAAGATGAACGTGAACTTCGACGGGTCAACGAGGTCATCATATATCTGCATCTGCTCGGGCGTGTAGGTGAGCTTGTACTTGGCCTTTCTGGGTGCTCCGCAGTTCGGGCAGGTGTCGCCCTCTTCGCCGCGCTCGTTGTCGAACTTGTACTTGCACTCCGGGCACTTGATGTAGTAGTAAGCACCGCTGTACAGCTTTTCCTCACGGTCTGCCGCGACGATATCGGGGTCGCTGGCATACATTCTCGAAGCGAGTATGTAGGACACCGCTCCCTGAACATTCGGCGCTCCGGAGGGGATAACGTAGCCGGAGGTGATACCGCTCATATAATATACGTCCGATTCGGGATCACGCGGCATAGGAACCGTGCGTATCTCGCCTTCATAGTTGTGCTTGAACCAGAATTCCTGTCCGCAGGGCAGCGCCCAGTCCAGCGGCATCATGAAGAACAGGGTCCCCGACCATGAGTCGAGAGCGTCCGGGCCGTGCCAGCCGTCCCAGAATATCTCCTCGCGATAGAGCTTCTCGACGAATTCCATTGCCCTTACGACATTGGGGTGCTTCAGGTTATTGACGATCTGATTGCCCTCCAGGCCGATAGCCGCTACGCCTGTGGTAGCCGCAAGCTGCGTGCCGAAGTTGGTAGGCCACGACAGCGGATACAGGAGCGGGTGATCGTTCTTCCAGCGGAGCATTATGTCCTCAAAGGCGTTCCAGTCCCATTCGCCGGAGAAATAAAGATCCATGGGATCTGTCATGCCCATTTCTTCGATCTCCTTGGCGTTGTATGTGATGCCGTATTCGGTGGCAGTCAGCGCGTAGGGGAAGTAGTAGTGAGTGCCGTTATAGCCGTAGCGGTCGATTATCTCTCCGAGATCGGACCAGACGGGCGACTTGATGTCCAGCCAGTCGTCAAGAGCCGTGAAACGGTTTGCTATGAAGAAGCTGGGGAAGAAGTTGTCCGAATATCTCATTATATCCGGGGACTGTCCGGAAGCCATGAGAGTACCGAGTCTGTCGTTTATTTCAAGGGAGCTTACGATTTCGGTCTCGACCACGCCGCCGAAGCGCTCGGCGAATATCTTCGCAATATCCAGCTCGGGGGATACGTTATAGAAGTCGAACCAGCAGAGTGCGTGAATGGTGCCGGCGGTCTTGCCGACCTCATAGAGCTTGCCGGCGCCGGATTCGTTGGCTGTATCGACCTTGCCGATATCGGCGATCTCCTCGTAATCCGGGTTGATGTCGATCTCCTTGTTGGGGTCCATTGTGGTGGTCGTTACGGCCGGAGTATCGACGGAACCGCTGTCCGCGGCTGTTGTACGCTCGGTGGGTCTGCCGCCGTCTGAGGCTCCGTTGCAGCCTGCCGCACCGATAATAAGCGCTGCCGCCATAACTGCGGACAGGGCTTTCCTGAATGTCTTCACAGAAAAATACACTCCCTTCGGATCATCACTCGTCCGTGATGTAATCGTTTCACTATACATAACGATTATAGCATATAACAGTATGAATGTCAATATTAATATATGCGCCTGCCGAACAAAACGAAAAAATAAAATATTTTATGATAAACGTTAAAAAACTATTGACAAACGTATATTTTTGTGATATAGTGTAATCACGGTAAGCTTACAGAAGAATTTCGGAACTGTATGGAAAGGAAATCATCATGAAACAAGTTACATCTGAAAACAAGAATAGAACCGAAACACCCGAGGGGGCATATAAAGGGATATGCGGTCTGATCTACGGCTATTCGCTCGGCTTTTCGGTGATATTTGCAATACTCGCGCTGTTATGCTCCATATCTGTTATCGGGCAGATGGCTGACGGCCGGCCTACCTCGGCGGAGATAACCAGATCCGAGTTTTACAGCTATTATCTGACAGTATTGTTTCTTGCCGCAAATTATATGCGCCGTATTTTCGGACGGCTGAAAAAATCGGAAACACCTTTCAGATACGATATCGCCGATAAAATGAAAGGGCTCGGTTATCTGCTGTGCGGAGGCGGCATAGTGGGCGCACTGCTGTTTCTTATCTCCAATCTTCTGATCGACAAGCTCGAAAACAACTGGTTCTTGGACGCGACCGCCTTTGGATTCGTGTTTATGGTGGTCGGGCTCATCTTTATCGCATTTGCCCTGATCTTTGAAAAGGGCTGCAAGCTCCAGCAGGAATCGGACGAGACACTTTAAGGAGGGGAATGAAATGAACAACAACGGAACAAAAACCGCAACATCGGAAGAAAGATACAGAAATGCCTGTAATTATATCCGGCGCGTATCGGTTTACGCGGTATTCGTTACCGCGGCATTTATAATGTTCCTTATCATCGGACTTGTGATGCAGATATGCGAAAGCGCGGATATCCTGACGCTGATGAAGACGATGTTCCTCATATATTACACGGGACTTATACTTATAGTCTCGATGAATACGGGCTTCATATTCGATACGCTCAGGAAGTCCGAGACCCCGTTCTCCGCCGATGTCACCGGGCGCATGAAAAAGCTCGGCGCAGTCCTGACTCTCGGCGGAGCGCTCGGCAACCTGTTCCCGCTGATCGGGCTCATGATCGAGGGCGGCAGCGTGTTCACGTTCGCTTACGCGGTCAATTTCCCGGTAATGCTGGTCGGTGCGGTGTTTGCCGCGTTCACCTATGTGTTCGAGTACGGCGGCAGGCTCCAGCAGGAATCGGACGAGACTCTGTAAAGGCGGTGCGATATGGCAATAATCCTGAGACTTGACAGGGTAATGGCAGACCGGAAAATGTCGCTCAACGAGCTTTCCGAAAGAGTAGGCGTCGCCAACGTCAACCTCTCGAAGCTCAAGACCGGCAAGGTCAGCGCTATCCGCTTTTCCACACTGAACGCGATCTGCCGTGTGCTGAAATGCCAGCCCGGCGATATCCTCGAATACGCCGAGGACGACGGAGACGATATTTCCGCGGAGGATCCCTGAATATCCCCCAATCCTGTGAGCCGGTGACATCTGCGCTTTACGCAGACGCTGCCGGCTTTTCTGCTGCCGGAATTATTACCCGCTCCGGTACCGCCGTTCCGAAATATTATGATTGACATTCATTTCATTATAGATTATAATAATAATATCATTACAGAACTATCCGTCAGACAGGACAAAGGAGATCTCGAAATGATCGCAGATTATAAAGCAGCAAAGAAGCTCGGCGACGATGCAGTCCGTGCAGCCCTGAAAAACGGAATGTCTCCGTACATTCCCTCTCTCGATTCGAACGAAACAGCGAAAAGGAACGTAGGCGAAGTGCATATCGGACTTGTCGAATTACCGCTCGCCCGTATATCGGGAACAAAGGAAGAAAGCCGGAACAACGCGTTTGCCAGGAACTTTATGCCTCTTCTCGATGAAAGCTCTGAATTCGGCCGGAAATGGTCCGCGTTATATGATTCCTATGTCAAGGAAGGCATAAGAGACGCCATAAAGGTCTATGAATATATGCACAAGTTCTATGTCCTTGAGGGCAACAAGCGCGTATCAGTATCAAAATACGGCGGCAGCGAGTTTATTCTTGCCGATGTGATACGAATAATTCCCAGAAAGAGCGATTCAAAGGAAGTAAAGGCCTACTATGAGTATCTCGATTTTTACAGGCTCACGAAAAATCTTCACATCATTATTTCTGAACCGGGCGGATATGAAAAGCTGGCTTCTCTGCTGGGACAGGACCTGATAAATGAATGGCCGGAGCAGCTCGTGACCGATCTCAAATCGGCGTTTTTCATCTTCCGGAAGAAATGTATGTCGGTCCTCAATGTATCTCCCGAGTTCACAATGGGCGATGCTTTTCTCATCTATATTTCGATTTTTCCGATGAAGACCCTGTTCACCGATCCCGACGAACAGATCGTACAGAATATACAGTCTGCCAGAAAAGAACTGCTTACAGACAGCAGCGTCGAAAATATACTGTTCCTCGATTCCGCCCCCGCGGACGGAGAAAGACCTTCCGGCCTTATGGCGCTGCTGTCGGGCAAAAAGGTCTATTCAGCCATATTTCCGCTCAGAGTCGGCTTTATCTATGATTCGCAGATAGATGAGTCAAGGTGGACGGACAGCCACGAAACCGGACGGATCTATCTTGATGAAATGACCGGCAGCGATGTTGTTACTGCAAGCTATATCTCGGAACACAGAAAAGAGAGCATTGCCCATACTATCGAAACCGCCGTGAAAGAAAAGAACGAGGTGATATTCACCATTTCCCCGTTCATGATGTCGGAAACGATCAAAGCCGCAATCAGATATCCTGATGTGAAGTTCCTGAACTGCTCCATAGGCGACCCCAGTTCTTCCGTAAGAAGCTATCACGGGCGGTTCTACGAAGCCTCTTTCCTTATGGGTATCCTTGCCGCCGACATACTGCTCAGGGAATGCCCGGGCAGTAACCGCCGCATAGGCTATCTCGCCCGCAATTTCGGAAATATGAGCATGGCTAATCTCAACGCCTTTGCCATAGGAGTTTCACTGATCGACCCCGAATGTACCGTTTCGCTGAAATACTGCGGCACAAGCGGCAATTATGATTACAAGAACGAATGGGAACAGGAAGGTGTCAGAATATTCGCCGACTTCGACTATTCGGCCGTTGCCAACGGCGCCGACCGCCCCGGAGTTTATATGCGCACCGGAACCGGAGACAGATTTATCGGAACACCATATTATAACTGGGGAAGATATTATGTTCAGATAATCAACGCCGTGCTTTACGGTACCTGGAACCTCAAACAGACCGCAGGCGCTTCAACAGCCGCCAACTACTGGTTCGGCCTGTCAACGGGAGTAGTAGATATCAGGGTGGGTGAACTTCCGTATCAGACAAGAAAGATGCTCGCTTTTTTCAAAGACGCGGTAGTAAACGGCACTATGAACCCGTTCTCGGGAGAACTTCATTCACAGTCCGGTGTCATTCAGGATCAGCTTGGCAGAAACACTCACAATGTTTCTCTTGTATTTGACAGTATGCCCTCCGGCAGGATCGCGGCTATGGATTGGATGAACGAGAATATCTCATAAATTGAACGCCGCCGGTGCAGCGGCTTCGCGCCATGGCATTCACGATATCCGGCCGTAAGTACTGCGGCATTTTTGACAGATGTGCAGAAACCCTATGATACCGGCAGCATAAATTGAGGACTGAAAGGCGGTCAGGCTTGATATGATAACTGATTCTTATGACATCGGAAGCGATCCTTTCGTAAACTTCGAGGCGTTCTACGGACCGAAAAAAGAACTGGTCGAGATATGCCTGGTCATATTCTCCCATGAGATCTATAAACACCTGCTGTCGCAGTATGAGTGCAAACAGATCGCGGAGATACGTTTCTGCAACGGAAACATACCGATATGGTCATTTGAAAGGAACAACAAAGAGATCGCTTTTTATCTGTCTCATATCGGTTCGGCTCTTGCAGGAGAACTGACAGCAGAAGTCAATCACCTGACGGGAGCACACAAATTCATCATGTCCGGTTCCTGCGGAAGCCTGGACAGTACTGTCACCGACGGTAAATTCATCATTCCGTCGCAGGCATACCGCGGCGAAGGAATGTCTTATTACTTTGCCGAACCGCAGGATTATATCAGAATAAAAAACGCAGATCTGCTCGAAAACATTTTTACGGAACTGAATATTCCTTTCGTGAAGGGTAAGATATGGACTACAGACTGTATGCTGCGTGAAACGACAGACCTTGTAAGCCGGAGAAGGAAAGAAGGCTGTATCGCAGTCGAAATGGAGGTCGCCGGAGTACAGGCGGTCTGCGACTTTTATGGTTTTGAGCTATATGACTTCTTATCGGCGGGAGATGTTCTTGCAGAAGGAAATTATCAGACCGAAGCTCTGGCTGACGCGAATCACAATCCGGACAAACTTCAGATCGCGCTGCAAATCGCGGAGCGAATATAATACTTTTTCTCCTCTGTCTACAGACAGGTCGGAATCAATTATAAAACACAATGCCCCGAAGCAGTTCTTAACGCTTCGGGGCAAATTTTCTGAATGAACATCAGGGCTGACACGGAGTGCGCTGAAACACCGGTAAACGGTGTTTCGTCACGACGCCGCCTGCACTTTCTTTCTTTTTTTGATGCGCTTTATTACAAAAAACGCTGCAATACCTGCACAGACTCCGACAGAAACGTTGCTTACCATCATGACGATGCCGACGCTCTCGCTGCCGATATCGGTGAAATGCTGCAAAAACCACAGCACGGGTATGCGGAACACGAAAACGCGCATGACGTTAAGCACAAGGGTGAGCTTCGTATAGCCGAACCCGTAGAGCAATGCCATAACCGCGGCGTTTATACCCAGCGTCACGGCTCCGAGCGCTTCGTAGCCGTAGACGTTCTTTATCAGCAGACGGAACTCCTCGTCCTGTCCGGAGAACAGGCCGCTCAGCGGATCGAGAAAAACGAGGGTCAGAGCCATGAATACCGCGCCAAGCGCCGTATTTATGATAAGCAGCTTTTTGAAAGCGTCCAGAGCGCGGTCGGTCTTACCGGCGCCTATGTTCTGGCTGATGACCGAGGCTCCGCCCTGCTGAAAACCGTTCTGGAGCTGCGTGGCTATGCCGCCGAGATTGTTCGATACTCCCAGCGCGCCGACTACGGAAGTACCGTAATCCGTGCTCATCTTGTTGACGATGAGCTTTCCGTAGGCGAAAGCTGCCTTCTCCGTGATCGCCGGATATGAGATCCTGATAACAGGAAAAATGACGGCTTTGCGCATAGATATCTGCTTTGCGGAAAAACCGAATATACTGCCCTTTTTCAGCATATTAACCCCGGCTATGAGAAGCATGGCGAGATTTGCCGCAAGGGTTGCTATCGCTATCATTACGACTGTGCCGTTCAGGACATACACAAAGACGGCCGTGAGCACCGATTTTATCACGAGATAGACAAGGTTTATCCACATTATCAGCTTTGTGTTGCCCCTCGCCCGCTCCACCGCTATGTAAACGGTGGTGAAAAAGCTCACGGCGATATTCACAAGTTCCACGGCAAAGTACTGCCCGCTTGCTTCTATCAGTTCCTCCGGCGTACCGTTGAGCCTCAGGAACTGCGGAGTGAACGGGATCACCAGCAGCACCGGGATACTTATGACAAAGCAGAGAAAATACACACTGCTCACGCGCTTCCGCACCAGGTCGTAATCCCCGGCGCCGTAGGCTTCACTTATCTTCATTCCCGCACCTATGGCAAGGCCTCCGCCTATCGCGGAGATAACAAAGCTTATCTGTGATATGTAGGCTATTGACGAGACTGCGTCGGTGCCTATATGCGCCGCTATCATCGTGTCTATTATCTTGAATATGTGAAGAAGACCCGAATAGGCAGCCAGCGGTATGCAGACCGTGAAAAGAACCTTCCACATATCGCCGCCGAGGACAAACTCGCGGAATCTTCTGTCGTGCGGGGATAATACTTTATCGTCGGACATGATCGTATCCTTTTGCAGACCTCCGTAGAAAAGAAATTACTGTCAATTTTAGCATATTACCGTCAGCATTTCAATCGTATTCTTTAAAAATAATAGATTTTTACTATTTTTATGAATAATTTTCATATTGTCCGGAAGCCTTCGTCCCGAAGTTTGCGGCAAAGTATTATTTTCTATTCCGATAGATTTTCGGTATTATATCTGCAAGCAGTAACAGAACCAGTTCCGGCGGAGCCTTCACATGAATAAAATGCCCCCGGGCGCTGTAAAACGCCGGGAGCAAAACTTCTGTAAGGGACTTTCATCAAGTACCGCTCGTTTTCCGGTTAATCTGCAAAGAGTCTGAACGGGCGGATACGCACCGCTGTTATCAGCCTAATTTCGCTATGATATTCCCTATCGACTTTTCTGTCAGTGCCTTGTCCGATACGATAGAATACGCGTTATTGCCGTCGTTCCATACCGCACATTTTACACCTTTTCCGTTCCCTTTGAGTGTAACGTCATATTTGCCGATCTTCTTTTCGGTCACGCTCTTGTAGGTGTTGTAATCGCCGCTGATATCGTCCGTACCCTTGCCCTTGCGGACGCATATCTGTATATCGCCGTTGAGATATCTCAGATCAACAAGACCGTTCATTGCCTGTATATGCGTCAGCGTGAAGTCTCCGAGCTTATCGGGCGCGCTGAACTTAATACCCGCTGCTTCGGCAGCCTCGGCTACCGTATCATATTCGCTCCACGGATTTGCAATACCGACCATTACGGCATCGCTTTCTTCGGCTGCCGGTTCTCCGTCCATTCTGCTGAGTTCAAGAGTCTCGATGTCTAAAAGAGAAGATTTTCCTTTGAGGTCTTTGTAGACCTTGACCAGCGACCACTTGTAAGACGCTTTCGGAGTTACCGCACGGCTGCGGCAGAGGATCATATAGTTCGTTCCGGCTACTACCTGGCTGCCGAGATAAGCTGCGGGGGTATAAGTCACGCCGATTATGCCCTTCATTGCTGTCTTATAAGCCTTTTTCACGTCCTTGTTCTTGCTGAGGGAGAGAGAGCCGCTGTTTGCGGTGAAGCCGCCCGGGAGCTGCTCGCCGATGATGGTCTGGAAGCCCATTATCTCCGCGTTGCCGCGAAGATCTTCATATATGTACATTATCTTTATCTCCGGCTGCGCATCGGGATATACTACCGTCGAACGGCAGAGTATTGCGTAATTCGTACCCGCGACAACCTGGGTGCCGAGAAGCGCTACAGCTTCATACTTTACTCCGGTAAGTCCCTTGGTGACCTTTTTGAAAGCTGCCTTTGCCCTGGCGTTGCTGCTGAGGGAGATGTTCTGACTTTCGTTTATCGCCCAGCCGCCGGCAAGGGGCAGATCCTCCGAGACATAGTCTTCAACCACCATATCCGGATCTGTGTCCGCATAAGCGGAGAATGCAGCGCATGACATTGCCGTGATCGCAGCAAGGACTGCCGCTGCTGCTCTTAATGACTTTTTCATGATGTTTTCCTCCTTTTGATGCTTTATACCGAAAGCTTTATTTTACTGTATCAGCAGCCCGCATCGGGCTGTATTCCGCGGCAGGGCTGGTTATCAAGCCGGACGCTTCGTGATTTTTTTGTTGCTGCTTTCTGTAAGATTTTCAGTGAACAGTGAATAATGAAAAGTGAATAATGAATAGTACAGGAACGCCGCACAAACTTGGTGCTATTCTGTTATTAACTATTCATTATTCACTCTTCACTATTCGTTGAGCCGCGTCAGCGGCGTTCTGGTGGAGTATAGGGGATTCGAACCCCTGACCCCCACACTGCCAGTGTGGTGCGCTCCCAGCTGCGCTAATACCCCATGATCTGAAAAAACGGCTGCGGCGGTATACCGCTGGTGCGGGTGACAGGACTTGAACCTGCACGGGAAGCCCATCGGAACCTAAATCCGACGCGTCTGCCAATTCCGCCACACCCGCGTATAACGGCACCGCGCAGAATACCCGCTCCCGCCGAAGACACTATCCGTTCGCCCGGACACACTCTGAACGTCTGCCGGGGCTCAATCCATTCTGTGATGGGGATGACCCTTTACAAACTCTATAGCGTTGATGCAGGCAACTCTGATATCAATGGAACGCTGCTGAGCCATTGTGTTGTTGATCTTTGAGAAAAGCTCGCCGCGTTCGGAGCTTACATATTTGGGCGGGAGAGCGTTGAGGGCAAGGCACTTCATATCGTTCATGCAGCGCTCACAGGTGCAGCACTCGGTTTCGTCCCGTAAAAGCTCGCTCAGAGCCACATCAACTACATTTTCCATTGTATTGATAACAGCCATGACGTTTTCCTTTCCAGACAGAAGCAGGCCTTTTCTGACCCGCCAAACTTACTCCGCATATTATTATACAATAAAAATTTCGGTTTGTCAATAAAAATCGTCAAATCGGTCAAAATTTTTTCCGGGCATTTTTTCATTGCGAAAAATCACATTTATGGTATTGCAATTGATGCTTTTTTTTGATATAATAAGATAAATATGTATTACTGCGGGGTGCAACTATGGATAAAGTAAGGAATGCAAAGAGGGTCGTTATAAAAGTAGGCACATCGACCCTGTGCTATAAGACAGGAAACCTGAACCTCAGGCGCGTGCGCAAGCTGATAGAGGTAATGTCCGATCTGAAAAACGAAGGTCACGACATTATATTCGTCACCTCGGGCGCTATCGGTATAGGTGTCGGACGGGCCGGCCTGACGAAGCGACCAACAGATATACCGACGAAACAGGCCTGCGCCGCTATCGGACAGTGTGAGCTGATGAACATTTATGACCGCGAGTTCTCGAGATATAACCATACAGTGGCGCAGCTTCTCGTGACCCGCGACGTCGTAAGCAACAAGACAAGGCATGAGAACGCATTCAATACCCTGCACCGCCTGCTTGAGATGAACATAGTCCCTATAATCAACGCCAACGATACTGTGTCCATAGATCAGCTGGACTTCGACGAGAACGACACCCTGTCGGCGGTTATGGCGCAGCTCTGTGAAGCAGACCTGCTGGTGATACTCACCGACGTTGACGGGTTGTACGACAAGAACCCGAGCGACCCGGACGCCAAGCATATACCGGTCGTCACAAAGCTGACCGACGAGCTGATAAACTCAACAAAACAGAAAGGCAGCGAACTCGCCAGCGGCGGTATGATCACCAAGCTGGAAGCGGCTATGATCGCCGGCGAGACCCATATACCCACTGTGATAATCAACGGTGACGATCCCGAGAATCTGTACAGGATATTCGACGGGACCGCAAAATGTACGATATTCGACCTTGCATGAGACAAAGGAGACAGATATGAGCTATATAGACGAACTCGGAACCGCGGCCAGAAAAGCAGGAGCCGCAATGTCACTGGCCGGCATGAAGCAGAAGAACGCTGC
>JAEEJW010000041.1 GCA_016282095.1 Ruminiclostridium sp.
ATCTCCTCCGGGTCGTTCGCTGCGCTAAGATACAGCGCGGACGCTTCGGCGGGTGCTTCGAAAATGTGTCCGAAAACATCCCTGTTTGTTCTTTCGAGGCCGTTCAGCGGAAAATACCAGCCTGTCTGTTCGGTGTAGTCTATCCGGTAGAGCATCTGCGCGCCGGACTCGAATTTCAGTGCCAGACGGTATGAACCGTCTTTCAGCTTCATATTAAGCTCGGCGGTGTATGAACCGTCTTTGGCTGCGTGCATAGAATAGCCTCCGGACTCGTCTTCGTGCCGGTAAATGAACATTTTCCGCAGTCTGTCCCGGGTGTAGCAGCCCTTTGCCGAAATGACGGAGCCGCTGCACTCAAATACCGAATACGCGTCATCAAGCCCTGTGGTGCGTATCAGGTTCACCCTGCCCACAGAGTCCGCCGCGGCGGAAGCCGATTCTGCGGAGACCGACGCAGCATATCCGAACAGTGCCGAAACGGCGAAGATCATACATATTATAATCAGTTTTACCCGCCTCTCGTAATACGAGGGGCGGGCGGTAAAACATTTCATGGATAATCTGTCCTCCCGATGCCGGTAAGTGACAGGGGCATCAGAGCATTTTCTTGAATTCTTCCTTGTCGGGGCTGTAAGTAAGGGCGGTCTCTCTTGTGATGACACCGTCGCGCGCGAGACGCTTCAGGCTCTCGTTCATCGTTCTCATACCCATGGATACGTTGGAAGCCATTACCTGCTCGATGAGGTGGGTCTTCTCTGCACGGATATTGTTCGCGCAGGCGTCGATATTGATAAGTATCTCGAATGCCGCAGTTCTGCCTCTTTCAACGTTCGCGCAGGGCAGGAGCATCTGTGAGATAACGCCGCGGAGGTTCTGGGAGAGCTGCATTCTGATCTGGTTCTGCTCTTCGGACGGGAATACGTCGATGATACGGTTTACGGTCTGAGCCGCGCCGGTTGTATGCAGGGTACCGAGTACGAGGTGTCCGGTTTCTGCCGCTGTGATGGCAAGTCGGATAGTCTCAAAGTCACGCATCTCACCGACGAGGATAACGTCGGGGTTCTCACGGAGGCCGGAACGGAGCGCATCGTTGAAGGAGCGGACGTCTGTGCCGATCTCGCGCTGATGTATGGTTGCGAGCTTGGGTTCATAGATATACTCGACAGGGTCCTCGATAGTGAGGATGTGGCAGGGACGTGTAACGTTGATCTGGTCGACCATTGCCGCGAGGGTAGTGGACTTACCGGAGCCTGTAGGTCCGGTAACGAGGATAAGGCCCTTCATTTCCTTTGTCAGCTCGATAGCAGCTGTCGGGAGGGAGATATCCTTGAAGGACGGGATATGCTCATTGAGCAGACGGATAGCAGCCGCGAGCTTACCGCCGTTCTGACGGTATACATTGACTCTCTGGCGTCCGCCGGAAGCCGCTGTGAACGAGAAGTCGATATCGATGCCTTCGCCGAGTTTCTTTTCCTGATCTGCGGTGAGCATGGAGAGAATAGTCTTCTGTACTACGTCATCGCTCATACCGTCGAACTTCTTGAGGTCGCCGTTGATACGGATAGATGTGGGTGCGCCGACGGTCAGATGCACGTCGGATGCAGCCTTGCTTCTTGCGAAATTTAAGAGCTGATCTATTGTCATGGACATGATGTTTTTCCTCCTTGATACCCTTTTATCACTTTATTTTGAACTGGATACCGCTTACGGAGAGGAATACCTCCTGTGCGGTGTTTGCGATACGCTGATTTACGGCTCCGAGTATATCACGGAATGCGGTTTGTTCGCCGTCGAGTGGATTTACGGAGAATCCGGGCTCGACTGTGATAATAACGAGGGCGCCGTTGAGAGCTATGACCTTATTCATACACTCGATCACGTTGTTGACCGCCGTTGAGCGGATCTTCTCGTATTCATCGTGGGTTATGTTATGTATATCCTTCACGCTCCGGCGCATGAGGTTCTCGACATAGCTGCCGAGGTCGTCGAATATGAAGAATTTATGGTCCTTGATACATTCTACGGGGTCGGTAACATTGTTGATGACCTCCCACGTAACGTCGTTTTCCTTATTGGAATATTCGAGCCTGTTGCGGGTCTCTGCGGGAAGCTCGGGGCTTGTGTTCAAATAAAGCACATTGTCGCATGTCCTGAAATACGATATTGCCCATCTGCTTTTTCCGCTTACTGCTCCGCCGGTTACCAGGGTTATGCTTGACATTCTGTTCATACCTCCCGAAGCTCCTTTAAAAAACAAAATTCCGGCGAGTTTTTCACAAACTACGCCTCTATAATTATATACTATTTTTCTTTTAAAGTCAAGGAAAAATTTTAGTATAAACGTAAAAATGCGGTTACAAAAGGGCGGAGAAGAAAATCTTGTAAATATGCACTAAACCCACTTGTATTTTTTGTTTAAATATGATATAATAATTTATTACAGTGAATAACGGCTGCGGGGCAGGGCGCTGTCATCTGATGAATGTGACGGACGGATAGGGAGCGCGGGCTCCGCGCGGGTATGATATAATAATTTATTGCAGTAAATGACGGCTGCGGGGCAGGGCGCTGTTACCTGATGATGTGACGGACGGATCGGGAGCGCGGGCTCCGCGCAAATATGATATAATAATTTATTGCAGTGAATAACGGCTGCGGGGCAGGGCGTTGTCGTCTGATGAATGTGACGGACGGATAGGGAGCGCGGGCTCCGCGCAAATATGATATAATGATTTATTGCAGTGAATAACGGCTGCGGGGCAGGGCGCTGTCGCCTGATGAATGTGACGGACGGATAGGGAGCGCGGGCTCCGCGCAGGGAAATATAAAACATTGTGTATATTTACTTTACAAAAGGAGACAGATATAAATGGACAGATTTTCCGAGCAGCTGCTCAAAAAGGAACCGACAGGCAAGGATATGTTTATTCGCGGGTTGTATATAGCGGGCGCAATGGTCCTTATCGCAGGAGCGGCATTCCTGTTCCTGTATACCGGCATCGTATCGCTGGCTCTGGCGGGCGGCGTGGTATGGGCGCTTGTGTGGCTTCTTCAGAATACGTCTGTGGAATATGAGTATATCGTTACCAACGATGATCTCGACATAGACAAGATAATCGGCAAGCGCAAGCGCAAAAGACTCATAACCGTAAGCCTCAGCAAAGTGCAGGAGATCGGCGAACTGAAAAGCGACGGATCGGTGAATGCCGATGTCACGGTAATGGCACACGACGAGACCGGTATGGATATGTGGTACCTCTGTGCAGACACAGACAAATACGGTAAGCTGGCAGTCATCTTCAATCCCGACCGCAGCACGCTGTACAATATGATCGGGGGCTTCGCGCCTTCTGTCAGAAACAAGTATTCCGAACTTTATCAGGCTGTGAAGCCGGAAAGCACGGACGAAGAAACGGAAACCGAAGAACCGGAATCTCCGGAGGAATGATTTGAAAAAAAACGTACTGAAAAAAAGCGCTCTCCGTGAGATACGATCGACTCTGAGCCGCTTTCTGTCAATCTTCGGCATAGTAGCCCTGGGCGTGGGATTCTTTTCCGGAGTAAAGGCCGCTTCGCCGGATATGCGCAATACTGTGGATAACTATCTCGACGGCTACCGCCTTGCGGATATGCGCGTGGTATCCACATACGGCTTTGATGACGGCGATATTGCGGCAGCCGCCGCGATAGAAGGCGCTGAGGTGTATCCGTCATACTTTGCCGATCTCATTTCGCACTGCGAAGGACGGTCTCCCGCTGCCGCAAGGCTTACCGCCCTGAACTCCGGTGTCATGGAGGGCAGGATAAACGCTCTCGCTCTCATCGACGGCAGAATGCCTGCCAACGAGCACGAGTGTCTTGTCAATTCCTCGAAGATGAAGGGCGGCCCCTCGGTAGGCACTGTCGTGCGCTTTACAGCCAACGACGGCACCGATCCCGATGATATGATATCCGTGTATGAGTACACCATAGTAGGCCGGGTCAACTCGCCTATGTACATAGACAAGACCACCCGCGGCAGCACTACTGTAGGCAACGGCTCGATCGAGTCGGTCTATTATATACCCGAGGAGAATTTCTGCGCCGAGTATCATACAGAGCTGTATCTGCGGTTCCCGGAGATCGAAGGATACGTCTGCTACAGCAGCGAATACCGCGATGCTGCGGACGCTTTCGCGGATATCGCGGAAAAGACCGGAGAAAAGCGTTCGAAGGAGCGCTATGACGAAATAGTTTCCGAGGCGGAAGAAAAGATCGCCGACGCAGAGGCGGAACTTGCAGACGCTCAGAAAGAGTACGATGAAAAGATAGCCGACGGTGAAAAAGAGCTGGCGGACGGCGAAGCGGAGATAGCGGAGAATGAACAGAAGCTCATCGACGCGGAAGCCGAGATAGCCGAAAATGAGCAGAAACTGAACGACGGCGAAAAGGAATACGCCGACGGACTTGCGGAATACAGTGACGGACTGATTAAATACAATGACGGTCTCGCGGAATATGAGAAAGGACTTGCGGAGTTCAGTGAAAACAAGTCGAAGCTGGACGCCGCGTGGGCGGAATACTATGCGGGAGCGGAAAAGCTGGAGGCCGGAAAGACCGAGTTTGAAGCGCGCAAGGCAGAGGTGGAAGCCGGGAAGGCTCAGGCAGCGGCAATACTGGGAGTTCCGGAGCTTACGCAGGAGCTGATAGACCGGTATTCGGCAATAAGTCCCGATATGAAGGCACTTGCGGATGGTATTGAAGCAATTGCCGCAGCGGAAAAGGAAATAGCCGCGAATGAAAAGCTGCTGACGGATTCAAAGGCACAGCTGGACGAGGCACAGGCAGAACTGGACGCGGGAGAAGCGGAGCTTGCCGAAGGCAAACGCACGCTTGATGACAGCAGGATACAGCTTGCGGATGCGGAGAAAACGCTCGCGGACGCACGCGCAGAGCTGGACGACGGCTGGCAGAAGCTGAACGACGGAAAAACTGAGGTTGAGGACGGCAGGAAAGAGCTTGCCGACGCAAAGGTAAAGCTGGAGGACGGCAGAAAAGAGCTGGAGGACGGCAGAGCCGAAGGCGCGGAAAAGATAGCCGATGCCCGTGAGAAGCTGGATGATGCAAAAAAGCAGGTGGAAGACCTGCCCGAGCCTAAATGGTACGTTTTCACCCGCGACGACTACCCGGGCTACACCGAGTACGGCGAGAACGCGGACAGGATAAACAATATTGCGGCGGTTTTCCCGGTGTTCTTTATCATCGTTGCGATGCTTGTGTGCCTTACGACCATGTCCCGCATGGTGGAGGAACAGCGCGTCTATATAGGTACGCTGAAAGCTTTGGGCTACGGGAACCGTGCAATAATAATGAAATATATGTTCTATGCGGTCTCCGCAACACTGCTGGGCTGCGTGACCGGCTGCGGGGTGGGAATGTATCTGTTCCCGTTCGTTATCATAAAGGCTTACGGAATGATGTATGATATAGTTGGTATGTCGCTGACGATAGACGTTGCTACGGCGCTGACTGCCAGCGCGGTATTCACGGCGGCGATAGCGTTCACGGTCTGGCTGACGGCGCGTTCGGCGCTGGCGGAGCAGTCCGCCCAGCTCATGCGGCCGAAAGCTCCGAAGAACGGTAAGCGGATTTTCCTCGAACACATCTCGCCGGTATGGAAGCGTTTCAGCTTCAGCAGCAAGGTCACCGCGCGCAATCTTTTCCGCTATAAGCGCAAGATGTTCATGACGGTGATAGGCATAGCGGGATGTACGGCTCTGCTGCTTACCGGACTTGCGCTCTATGATTCGATAAACGACATCATAGCCAAGCAGTTTGAAGATATACAGAATTATCAGGGCATACTCGCCTATGACAGCGACAGTGAACCCGATGCGGCCGGAAAGGCGGCTGATGTCATTGCGGAGCATGGCGGCACCAGCATAAGCGTGTATCAGAAGCTTGTCAAGATCTCGGCAAACGGCAAGTCGGTGGATGCCTATATTTCCGTACCGTCGGAGCCGGAGAGATTCACCGAGTTCTTTGACCTGCGCAGCCGCACTACGGGCGAGAAATACAGCCTTTCGGGAGACAGCATATATCTTGATGAGAAATCCACTCTGCTGCTTGGCGGCATAAAACCGGGCGGCAGTGCGGAAATAGAACTCAGCGAGACTCGTCGTGTGCCGGTAACTGTCACCGCGCCTTTTGAAAATTACCCCAACCATTATATATATATGACACCGGAGACTTACGAAGCCATAACCGGCGAAGCTCCGGAATACAATGTGCTCTATTTCCGCCACGATCTCGGAACGGGCAGAGAGCAGGACAAGCTGGGTGAGGAACTGCTGAATGTTGACGGCGTTCTGACCGTGAGCTTCAATTCCAACACGGTAAAGACTTTCACTGCCATGCTTGAAGCCCTCGGGCTCGTAATAGTGGTCATAATTGCGTCGGCCGGCCTGCTGGCATTCGTCGTGACATATAATCTGACGAATATCAACATCACTGAACGCATACGCGAGATAGCGACCCTTAAAGTCCTTGGTTTCTACGATCTGGAAGTGGACAAGTACATCTTCCGCGAGAATATCATACTCTCGCTGATAGGTACGGCATTCGGGCTTGTGCTGGGCAGGTACCTCGCGACATTCGTTATTACAACCGCTGAAGTCGATCTTGTAATGTTCGGCAGGAACATCTATCCCGCCAGCTATATCATCGCCGCAGTCGCTACCGTCATGTTCTCCGTTCTCGTCACATTTGCCATGCACAAGAGACTCAGAAATGTCGATATGATCGAGGCGCTGAAGTCCGTAGAGTAGCCTCGCCGGCGCGGCAGCCGTGCCGCGTTGCCGGTATATCTCACAAAATTTCATACGGTATTTTGTACATTTTTGTCAGACAGAAATTTTGTAATTTTGAAACTTTTTTGCCAAAAACTCCTACTACTTAAATGTAGGGGGCAAAAGCGACAGTGAGGTGACCTGCTTGGCCAGCGAAACGCTTGAAGCCTATTTCAATAAAGTTTACAGCGAGACCTTCCGGGCGGTCTCCCGCTTTGTTGTCAGCAAATGCGGCAGTGTGCAGGAGTCGGAAGATATCGTTCAGAATATCTATACCCGTTTCTATCAGCGTATCGCAAAAAAAGGCTACGATGATATAGAAAACGCCGAAGCATTCGTCATAAATATCGCTAAATTCGAGTGCAAAAGCTACTACGGGAATGTAAAAAAACGCAGTATCAGCGCCAACTTCTCGGATTATACCGAGGAGCAGATGGTAGAGATCGAAGCTCAGATGTCCAAAGAACAGCCTGTGCTCGAAGATGTGCTCGGTAATGATATACTCGCGAAACAGATATTCGAAGATATCGCTAACGATGACCCCGTTATCGGAAGGATATTCTACCTGCATTTCGTGTGCGATATGAAGCTCGATGAGGTCGCGAGAACCCTCGATCTGAACCTCTCAACGGTGAAGAACAAGCTCTACCGCACTATCGAGAAGCAAAAGAAGAAATTCGATCTTTGATTATAATATAATATTATGAAAGGAGGAAAGAAGTGTGAATACCAATGACTTTTACAAGGAATTGTTTGAGAAATACGCATTCGATGAAGACAAGATCCGAAGAAATGCCATTAAAGCTGCAAAGACACCTGCGTGGCAGAGAACACTCGGCGCGCACTGGAAGTCTGTTGCCGGAGCGGCTGCCGCAGTTGCGGTAACAGTCGGCGCAGTGGCATATATATCCGGTAATTCCGGTAACGACGGTATAGACATTGTTTCCCCCGATAACCTCCTTTCAGCATCACAGCGTCTCCAGGAAGCGGAGCAGAATTACTACAATCTCCCCGCGGAAGAGAACGATATACTGAATATTTATCTGACGTTCAAGGAAAATGTTTGTTACAGCGATATGGCGGTATCACTTTCTGCCCTTGCCGGTTCAGATGAAATAGAAATACAGCGCATATACCTGAATGACGGTACCACCGTTTCCGGTATGACAGATATAAGCACATACGCCGAGACATCGGCTGCGGACAAGTGCATCTCGGGAGCCAAGCTCTCCGCACCGTCCAAGTGCTACCGTGACCTTAACGACCTTTCCCGCGTTGATGTCGCGGAGGTAGAGTCTGAAGGCCTTAACGATCAGACTTTCTCACCGCTTGTCCGTGAGGACGGCGACCCGCTCGCAAACGATATGCTGTCGATAACCACGACGGCTCCTGTGGTCACCACGGCTCCGTTCTCTTTCGAGAGCGAGACCACAACGACCGCAGTGACGACAACTGCCGACACTACCGTTCCCGCTGTATCCGATACGGATATAACGGAGGAAGACCCAGATATAGTTGAAGTAGTTCCCGAGGATCCCGATATTACGGTAGAGAGTGAGGACGAATACGTCATCACCGCACCCACCGAGCTTGATGATCCCGAGCTTACTGCCTCTGAGACAACGACTGCGGAAACAACTGCCGAGATCACCGTTACTTCCGATGAGTTTGAGGCTCCCGATGTCGGACTTATGACACGTATTTATCAGCTCAATGCGCAGAACGCGCTTGAGACTGTTCTCATAGGCGAACACGCGATAGTTCTGTCCAAGGATCAGGTATACTTCTTCATGATGGGCGGAGTAATGACCGACAGCAGACCGAGAGCGATAGCTATGGGAAGCCCGAAGATAGCTTACTCCGACGAAAAGTCCGTTATAGTTACCGGTTGTGACGAAAGCGGAAAGCGCAATATGATCGTAATGCTCGATCTGAGCACCAATGTGCTCTACGGCGACGACAATGCGACAAATATAGGCACTGCCGAGATAGGCAGAGTATATTACTCCGCTTCGGACAACAGATATTTCGTAAGCACATTCGCAGATTCGAGTACCTACTTCTATGAAGTAACAGTCGATCCCATGACCGGACTTCAGTTCCGTGCGCTCGTTGAGTTTGCGGGACCTGTAGCGGCAGCCGGCTATAAGAACGGAACGCTTTGGTTCACAGGCTCGGAAGACAATGTGAATTACAGCCTCTACTCATTCGACTGCGTGAACGGAGTACTTGAGAAGTGCGCATATATCGGCACATCGTGCAAAGTGCACAGAAGCCCGTCATTCGGCAGCTTTATTCTGACCGCCGGGGACGATGCGGACGGAACACAGCACACCTATGTATTTGATATGACGTCCAGCACACTGATAAGCGTTACGGTAGGCAGCGATCCGATGATAGTTGATCTTAACGGTCTCATCTATGTAAACAGCGACGGTACCACATACCGCCTGACGGACGGTGTACTTGAGAACACTGATGCAAACATCTCGTTCACCCGTGAGCTGAAAAGCAATTTCTCAATAGTTTCTCAGGACAATGAGAAGATACTGGTTGCGGAAAACAACCCGAATATCTGGTAATCGGCGCGGTACCCGCGCGGTCAATCCGTCTGTTACATTCATTAAGCGACGGATTACTGCCTCGCAGCCGTTATAAAGCGGCAAATCAAAACGAAATATTATTACAGCTCTCAAAAGCTGGATCCCCCACTCGCGAAATATCGCGGATGGGGGATCTTCAATTATTACTGTATTACAAAAGGGGGACTGCCTGTCGGATCTGCAAGGAGAAGCGCTTTAGTTCAGGGTCCGGTCCTTTTCAAAGGGCCGGACGCCGGAGGTAATCTGAGCGCAAGCGGCTCTCTTCCGACTCAGGCGTAAGAGGATCAGAGCGTGAACAAACTGCCGCCGGTCTGAGCGCGGCGCCACTCGACGAATTCTTCGTAGGTGCCGACTTTATCGCGGCAGCCGTCCGCGGTGAGCTCAATGATGCGGTTTGCGACAGTCTGTACTATTTCATGGTCGTGAGAAGAGAAGAGTACGACGCCCTTGAAGTCGCGGAGACCGTTGTTCACGGCAGTAATACTTTCGAGGTCGAGGTGGTTGGTGGGCTGGTCGAGTACCAGAGCATTGGAATTGAAAAGCATCATGCGGGAGAACATACATCTTACTTTCTCGCCGCCGGAGAGGACATTTACGGGTTTGTAGATATCATCGCCGGAGAAGAGCATACGTCCGAGGAAGCCGCGGAGATAGGCTTCGGTCACGTCTGTGGAATACTGCCTTATCCAGTCGAGTATGGACATCTCGCAGCCGTTGAAGAAATGGTCAGAGTCGATAGGGAAGTAGCTCTGCGTGATCGTGCTGCCCCATTTGTAAGTGCCTTCGTCGGGCTCCATTTCGCCCATTATGATCCTGAACAGCGTGGTTATCGCTATTTCGGTCTCTGCAAAGAAAGCTATCTTATCTTCACGGCCTACTGTAAAGGATACGTTGTTCAGCACCTTTACACCGTCTATGGTCTTTGATATTCCGCTGACCTGAAGTATATCCTTGCCGGGTTCACGCTCCATGTCAAAACCGATGAACGGATAGCGGCGGCTGGAGGCAGGCATCTCCTGCACAGTGAGCTTGTCGAGCAGCTTGCGGCGGGAAGTCGCCTGCTTGGATTTGGATTTGTTGGCGGAGAAGCGCTGGATAAAGGTCTGGAGTTCCTTGATCTTCTCTTCGTTCTTCTTGTTCTGCTGCTTTATCATGCGCTGTATGAGCTGCGAGGACTCATACCAGAACTCGTAGTTGCCGACGTACATCTTTATCTTGCCGTAGTCGATATCCACAGTGTGGGTGCAGACGTTATTCAGGAAGTGGCGGTCATGAGATACGACGATGACTGTGCCGAAGTACTCCGCAAGGAAATCCTCGAGCCATGCCACGGCATCGATATCAAGGTGGTTCGTCGGCTCGTCCATGAGTATGATGTCCGGGTTGCCGAAGAGAGCCTGTGCCAGCAGTACCTTGACTTTTTCGTTACCGGAAAGGCTGGACATTTCGCTGTACATTATGCTCTCGTCAAGACCGAGACCCTGCACCAGCTTTGATGCGTCGCTTTCCGCTTCCCAGCCGTTCAGCTCCGCGAACTCGGCTTCGAGCTCGCTTGCCCGGTTGCCGTCCTCCTCGGTGAAGTCCTCCTTTGCGTAGAGGGCATCCTTCTCTTTCATAACTTCGTAAAGGCGCTTGTTGCCCATAATTACGGTGTCCTGCACCGTGTATTCGTCAAAGGCAAAGTGATCCTGACGCAGAACCGACATACGAAGTTCCTTCGGTATGGTCACCGTGCCTGTAGTGGGCTCCAGCTCGCCGTTCAGTATTTTAAGGAATGTGGATTTGCCGGCACCGTTTGCGCCGATAACGCCGTAGCAATTGCCCTCCGTAAAAAGCAGGTCAACGTCCTTGAACAGCAGCTGTCCGCCGAATTGCAGGCTAAGATTAGAAACTGTTATCATAACTATCTCCGATCATATTTAATAGATAATAAATAGTATAGCATACTTTACGGGACTTTTCAAACTGCTTTTTGAACAAATTCAACAGATATGAGTTTTGATTTTTGTATATAAAAGCAACAGCGGTTTTGGGAACATTCCATAAAATCACTAAAGTTTTCAGCCCGCCTGACGATATTAATAATAGAATATCTATGCCGTAAGCGGCAGGGGGGAGGAAAACGATGAATATATCGAGAATAGGCAATAACGCGGCCGATTTGGCTGTACATAAGGCAAAGGAACAGACGAAATACCTCAACGCCGGCGGCAGCACCTCGGAAGTGAAAAGCAGAATGATCGCGCAGAACGACGCCTTTTCGCAGAAGCTGTCCGATGTGTTCCGCCGTGAGCACTCCGACCTCATACACGGGCTGAGCGAGCTTTCCGATGAGGACAGGAAAGAAATAGCGATGAATTCCTACTTCCAGATGCAGGGTCGCGTAGTACAGGCGATACGCCGCGAGGAGAACGATATCCGCACTTTCAGTTCCATTGCGGACGAGAAAGCGGGTATCACCGCTCTGCTCGAAAAGGCAAAAGCAAACGGCGGCGGACTCGACAACCCCGACGGCTCCGAGACCACAACGGAAGAGCTTGAAAAGAAGCTTGAAAACACGCAGGCGAAAATGGACGCGTTCCTTGCCCCATACGGACGCGATGAAGAGGGAAAGACAAAGACCAACGCGCTCAACGAGAGCGTCAGGAAGGATTTCGCGGCCTACGCGAGCGTTTTTGCCGGAGTAACGGGGCTGTCTTCCGACGTGCTGGAGGCTTCGGAGGCTCTTACCGTCCACAAGACCGACCGTGACGAGAGCAATTTCATTCAGAAAGCCAACGAGTCTATTGGCGCGCTGAAAAAGCAGTCGGACGGGCTGACCGCGCTGAAACGCGACTTCCTCGGAAGTATCGGCGAAGACCCCGAAACGGAGCGCATGAGCGAGGAGGCTATGGTCAAGCTGGCGGTATTTGAGTTCTTCCGCGAGAAGTTCACCTACGGCGGAGATCAGGAGGAGCTTGAAGAAACGCTGAAAAGTATGTCTTTGCTGAATACCACTGCATAAAAATATCTGCTCCTTTCGATGCTGAAAGGAGCAGATATTTGTTATTATGTGGTTTTATTTACATTGAAAAAGCGTACTGCCTACCGAGTCTGCAAGGCGAAGCGATTTGTTTAGTATCGAACCCTTTTTTAAAGGGTTCGCCGTCGGAGACAGCTCATGCGCAAGCAGCTTTACGAACGGCTCTTGAACAGGTTCTCGAGGTCGGAGTAAGCATCATCGCCGCCGGGGTTGCTGTTCCTGTTGCTGAGGTAATCGGTGTAACTGCTGCTGCGTCCGCCTGCAGATGATCCGGAGGACTTGCCGATTATCTGTTCCGCTACGCTGGGCTCACTGCTGCCTACATCGAAGCTGTCCTTGAAGCAGGTAGCTATGACGGATATCGTGATAGAATCCTTCATATCTGCGGGGCCGTAGTTCGCACCGATGATGATCTCGGCATCGGGATCGCAGGCTCTTGTAATGGACTGCATAGCTTCATCAACATCGCTCATGAGGGCATCCTGCGAAAGGGTTATATAAACGAGCAGTCTGCCTGCGTTTTTGATGGATGTTTCGAGCAGAGGGCTTGTAACTACCGCAGTAACGGCTTCTTCAACCTTCTTGTCGCCCGTACCGGTACCGATAGCGATATGAGCATCGCCGGCGTTCCTGATGATCGTGGTCAAGTCGGAGAAGTCAACGTTGATAAGAGCCGTGGTGTTTATCATATCCGAAACGATCTTTACGGAGCGGTGGAGAACATCGTCTACCATAAGGAATGCCTGCGGAACCGTGAGAGCCTTCTCATTGAGCTGCAGGAGCTTCTGGTTCGGTATGATAACGAGAGCGTCAACGTGCTTTCTGATCTCGTCTATGCCCTTCATTGCCTGATTCATCTTCTGTGTGCGCTCAAAGTCGAAGGGCTTTGTAACGACACCTATGGTAAGGATACCCATTTCCTGTGCTATTTCAGCGATGACAGGAGCCGCACCTGTACCGGTGCCGCCGCCCATACCGGCGGAAATAAACACGAGGGAAGCGCCGCGCAGGTACTTCTCTATCTCTTCCTTATCCTCTCTTGCAGCTTCCGCGCCGACTTCGGAACGTCCGCCTGCGCCGCGGCCCTTTGCGCACTTTCTGCCTATCTGTACGCGCCGGATAAGGCTCTTGTCCTTATTCTTAAGTGCTGCCACATCGGTATTTATAGCAACGAACTCGATATCTACATCGTCAGCTGCCATATCCTTTGAATTCTTTTCACGCAGACCCTTTTTAGCCATATTTTCGACAGCGTTTCCGCCGCCGCCGCCCACGCCGAATACCTTTATACGGATATTGTAAACGGCATTGTCGTCAAGGTGGTCGAACTCCGGCTCCTCCGTCTCTACTGCGAAGCCTTCTTCATCGATCTCTACTGCCACTCTCTTGTACCTCCTGAATCCTTTATACTTCTCACGGCAGCGCCGTGCATATTTTACGCCTTAATGAACGCGTTTGCCCGTTTTCGGCACAAAATTTCTCACTTAACATTGTAGCAGATTTTCAGAAAAATTTCAAGTATTTTTTAAAAAATTTCTCAAAATTTTGTGTTTTTTTGATTCCATTCACCTAAATGTTGTGGTTTAAGGGAAAATATGGTATAAACTGTTACTCTTGTGTAACTTCGCCGGTTGTTTCACCGCTTTCTTCGGGCTCTTCGTCCTCCGGCGGCGGTGTCGTAACGACAGCCGATGTTATCGGGCGTTGTCTTGCTCGGCTGGGGTCGGATATGTCGAGAGTGATCTTCTCGGTCTCGGCAATGTAGCCTCCGTCCATGAGCTCGTTTATGATCTTTATTTTCTGATCTATCTGAAGTATCGAACCCAGATAGATCTCAACGCGGTCATCGTAGGTCATTTTAAGCTCTATGGGATCCGTTATATTCACTGCCGTTATCTTATCGGAAAGCCCGCCGGCTTCAATTGCAACGCTGAGCTGCGACAAGAGTTCGTCCTGATGCTCGTCCTCGGCATAGACGAAACTGCCGACAATGACAGATTCCGCCGGGACGTAGCCCAGCACATTCATGCATGGTTCGTTGTCATCGCCGATCCTCATGACGCGGCCGCTGTGGGAGATAACGTAGTTTTTGCCGCCATAGTAGAAGTTCGCCATAGGCACCGACCGGGTCACGGTGATCCTTATAGCGGCAGGATAGGCCTTCTCGACCTTTACCCGGTCAAGGCATACCAGCTTGTTCAGTATCTTTTCCGCGGTTCCAGAAAGATTGAGCCTTACGAGGTTCTCGTCGCCTTTAAGCTCACTGGCCGCGATAATCTCCTCGGCTGTGTAGTCGGAATCGCCGACGATTATTATCTGCTCTGTGTTAAAGAGCACCGTCACCGACAGTATCGCGAATATCGCGAAGGCTATAAGTCCCAATGCGATGTAATACACCACATTGCTGCCGCGCTTGCGGCGACGGCGCTTGCGTTCTTTAAGCTCCTGCGCCTGACGGCGTTTCAGTTCTTCTTCGCGCTGCTTTCTTACAGGACTCTGCGGCGGAAGCTGCTTTTTAGTCTGTTCGGATATCTTCTGCTGGCGTCTGCTCTGTTCCTGGGCGGCTTTGCGCCGTTGAGCAGCGCGGGCGGAGCGTTCTGCTTCCTCGCGCAGCTTTTCTTTCAGCTCCGCACTGTTCATTTCCGTTGTTCTGCTCTTTCTGAGCCTGTGAAAATCAGGAATAACGCCCCACCCCTTTCTGTTATAAATTTCTCTGTTATCTTATATAATATACTGAGCTGTTAAGAATGACCGTATGAGCCGGGAGGCTATACATCTTTCACCGTATCAGCCGGTTCTTATATCGGCGCCCACGCTTTTGAGACTGGCTTCGATGTTTTCGTAGCCGCGTTCGATATAGCAGGTCTTTCCTATCTTTGTAACGCCCTCTGCAAAAAGTGCCGCCGTAACCATAGCCGCGCCGCCCCGCAGGTCGCAGGCTTCGAGCTCCGCACCGGTCAGGCGGTTCACGCCTTCTACCACGGCGACTCTTCCTTCGGTGTTTATCTTTGCCCCGAGCCGTATCAGCTCGCTTATGTGCCGGTATCTGTTCTCGAATATCGTCTCAACGAAAATAGTAGTTCCCGGAAGTGTCGTACACAGTGCCATGAGCGGCGGCTGGGCATCCGTCGGGAAACCCGGATAAGGCGCAGTGCGTATCTGCTGCGGGGCTTTCAGGGTCTTCCGGGCATTAAGGTATATGCTGTCGCCTCCGAAGCCGTAAATGCTGCATCCTATCTGCTCGAGCACCGGCACCACCAGCCCCAGCGATGCTATATCGGCATGGGTCAGGAGTATCTCGCCGCGCGTTATGGCGCCGCAGCACAGATATGTAGCAGCGGCTATGCGGTCGGGCATGACAGTGTATGAGCAGCCGTTCAGCTCTTTTACTCCCTCTACGAAGACAGTTCCGGTTCCCGCTCCGGAGATCTTCGCTCCGCATCGCGTCAGATACCCGGCGAGATCGCATATCTCCGGTTCACGGGCGGCGTTGTGTATCTCGGTGGTACCGTCCGCCAGCACCGCGGCCAGCATGACGTTCTCGGTAGCACCCACGGACGGTATAGGGAACGATATCTTCGCGCCGTGCAGCTTTGCGGCCGTACATTCGATACAGCCGTGCTCCTCTCGTATCTTCGCACCCATTTTGACAAAAGCGTCGAGGTGGAAATCTATGGGGCGTGAGCCTATCTCGCAGCCGCCCGGGAACGACAGCCTGCACTGTCCCGTGCGTCCCAGCAGCGCCCCCATGAATATTATCGACGAGCGCATCTCGCGCATCAGCCGCTCGGATATTTCCGGGCTGCTCACCGTCGATGAGTTTATACATACCACTCTGCCCTCACGCCTGCACGAACAGCCAAGCGATGACAGTATCCTGCACGCAGCCGCGCAGTCCGAGAGCTCCGGGCAGTTGTGGAGCTCTGTCTGTCCCTTGCAAAGCACTGCCGCTGCCAGCAGCGGAAGCGCACTGTTCTTTGCGCCCTGAACGGCTATCTCGCCCTCGATGCGCCGTCCGCCCTTAATGATGAGCCTGCGCTGTACCGACATATATATCACCCATTTCTGCTTTTTCTGTCATATTATGCAGAAAAGTTGAAATGAGTGATTAGAAAAGCCGCTTGCGCTTGAATGCCTCCGGCAGCAGGCTTTTTTAAAAGAGTCGGCTGCTGAACTGAAACGTCTCGCTTTGCAGAGCCGTTAAGCAGTTCGTTTATTGGCAAACAGGCGGATATTCGATTGTTATTTTACAAGATCAAGTATATTGCTTATCACCCGGTCAGTGGAGTCAGGGATATTCAGTGACGCTGCACTCTCGCCCATTTGTTTGAGTCTTTCGCGGTCATTGTACAGAGCCTGAACTTCGGCGAGCAGTCTCTCCGCCGTGAGGTCCTTGTCCTCTATAAGTATCGCGGCGCCGTTCTTGCTCATAGTCAGCGCGTTATAATACTGGTGGTTCTCTGCGGCCTGCGGGAACGGTATAAGAATACTGGCTCTGCCGGTGGCTTTCAGCTCCGTCAGGGTCATTGCGCCCGCACGGGAGATTATAAGATCCGCTGCGCACAGGCAAGTGTACATATTGTCGATGTATTCTCTCGGGCGAAAGCGGTCGTCCGGTACCAGACCGTTCTTTTTCAGCAGATCGTCGAACATATCCTTGCCGTTGCCGCCGTAGGAGTGTATGTGGTTCACGTCACCGACCGTCTTTTCCCATTTTACTACTTCGGCGACGGCTTCGCTTATCTTGTTTGCGCCGAGGCTTCCGCCGAACGATACGATCGTCATGCCTTCGGGGAGCCCGAGTTTCTCACGCGCCGCAGAACGTTCCTCTATCGGGATGTTGCTGCGCAGAGGGTTGCCGGTGATGACGCAGTTCTTCTTGTGCGAAAGATGAGCCAGCGCGTCCTCGTTCGGCAGGAGCACCTTGTCAACGTGTTTTGAGAGCATCGTCGTCGTAATACCGGGCAGAGAATTGCTTTCGTGAACGGCGGTCTTTATGCCCATTTTTGCTGCGGTCGTCAGTACCGGCGCGCAGACATATCCCCCCGTTCCTATTGCAATATCCGGGGCGAATTCCTTCAGCAGCTTGTGTGCGTCGCCGCGGGCTGTGATATAGTAATGTACGGCCTGAATGTTGCGTTTGATGTTCTTCGGGGTGAGCTTTCGCTGAAGCCCCGCCATTTTGAACGCGGTGAAATCATAGCCCGCCTTGCGGACGAGCTTTTCTTCCATGCCGCCCTGTGCGCCCACAAACTTGATGACGCAGTCCGGGAAGAGTTCCCGCAGCTTATCCGCAATGGCAAGTGCGGGGTTTATGTGACCGGCAGTACCGCCTGCCGCAAGTATCACTCTCATTTAAATAGAAGCCTTTCGTGAAATGTTCAGCACGACGCCCATTTCGCAGAGCTGCATCAGCAGCGCCGTACCGCCGTAGCTTATGAACGGCAGGGATACGCCGGTGTTGAAGAAAGCGTTGGAAACGACCGCGATGTTAAGGAGTGCCTGTACGCCGATCTGAATAACGATGCCGGAGCACAGCAGCATTCCGAACTTGTCAGGGGCCGATGCTGCGATATAGAAGCCGCGTATTACGAGGATAAGGAAGAGCAATATAACGACCAGAGCACCCGCGAAGCCCAGTTCTTCGACGATTATCGCGAAGATGAAGTCGTTGTTTACGAAGGGCAGATAGCTGTATTTCTGGTGAGAGTTGCCGAGACCCTGCCCGAACCAGCCGCCGGAACCGATAGCGATCAGCGACTGATAGGTCTGATAAGTCGCTTTCTGTACGTCCGCTTCGGGGTTTAAGAATCCGGTCATTCGGTCGGAAACATAGTCAAATCCCAGCTTCGGGAATATCTCGAATACCGCAAAGGCCGCCACGGCTATACCTGCCAGAACAAGCATGACGTGAGGTATGCGCGCACCGCCTATGAATACCATTGCGACGGAGATTGTCAGAATGATCAGGGTTGCGGACAGATGCGGCTGGATTACTACAAGAAAGCAGGCAGCGCCTACACGCAGCATCAGCGGCACGAAGCCGTGCCAGAAATCGCCGATCCTGTCATAATTCTTCTGCATGTATGCTGCGATGACAAGGATCGTGGTGAATTTCAGTATCTCCGAGGGCTGAATGGTAAAGCCCGCGATCTCCAGCCAGCGTTCCGAGCCGTTGGTGGTCTTGCCCGCGAATTTAACGAAGAGCATCATTCCTATGCTCACCACTATTGCGACCCTCATTATGACCTTGTTCTGAAGGACATGATAGTCGATGAATGAGATCACTATCATACCGACAAAGCCGAGAGCGGCAAAAATCAGCTGACGCTTGATGTAATACAGACTGTCATGGGAGTCGGTGGCGAATTTCGCCGATGCGTATGTTGCCGAGAACAGCATTACAAGCCCGAAAGCCATGAGTATAGTGACGATGAGGAAGAAAGAGAAGTCGAATTTCTGCGGCATCGCCCAGTTTATCAGCTTCTTCTTTTCCTTTGCGGGCTGCGCTTTTACGGCTGCGCTTTTACCGAAGCTCCATTTCGGTTTCTTATTCGGAGCCGACGGAGCCCTCCGCGGAGCCGGCTGAGGAGCCGGACGCTGCGGCTGCTGTCTTACAGGCTGCCGTGCCGGCAGAGCTGTTGAGTTCGTATAGTTCAGATTATCCAATTCAATACCCCTTGCTTTAATCATCAAAGACCGTTCACAAGCAGCACCGCGGCTGTGCCGAAGGCTGCACCTATGAGCGAGAATACTATCACTATCTTTACTTCCTTCCACCCGCGCATTTCAAAGCTATGGTGGATAGGTGTCATTTTGAACAGCCGCTTTCCGTGCGTTATCTTGAAGTAAGTCATCTGTATCAGCACCGTAAGGGCTTCCCAGATGTAGACTGCGGCGGCAATTACCATGAGCACCTCGATATGCATGCCTATGCCCAGTGTGGCCACAATGCCGCCAAGGAACATGGAACCAGTGTCTCCCATGAATACCTTTGCCGGATGCCAGTTCCAGATCAGGAACCCAAGGCAGCCTCCCGCCGCCGCCACCGACAGTATGGTGTAGCCTGAGAAGCCGAGCATTCCCGATATCACCGCGAATACGATGCAGTATACGAATGTCACCGAGCTGCACAGTCCGTCAAGGCCGTCCGTCAGGTTTACGGCATTTACGATGTACAGTATGTCGAGCCCCATTATGATATAATAGAAATACCAGAGGTCAAGGCCTCCGAGGAACGGGAACTTTATGACCGTGTTCGTGTCGCCGGAGAGTATCCTTACTGTGAAATATGCCGCTATGACAAGTACCTGCAGCACTATCTTCTGCATAGGCGTGAGGCCTTCGTTCTGCTTCTTCTTCACTTTGATGAAGTCATCCAGGAAGCCTATGAAGCCGAAGAAAAACGCCGCGGCCACCGCGGATATCAGTCCTATGGTGTCCCGCTGTCCCAGCGAATCTATGCTTATCTCACCGTTGACCGCAAGAATGAAAATTCCGGCAGCCACTGCGACAACGGTTCCTATAATGAACATCATGCCGCCCATGGTGGGAGTCCCTTGTTTGTCCTTTTTATGCCATATCGGCCCAATATCAAGTATCGTCTGTCCGAATTTGAGCTTTCTGAGCCAAGGTATCAGCGCAAGCCCCAACAGGCCTGTTACCGCTGCGGCTATGAACGCTGTAACAATTATCGGTATTAGCATCTGTTATCCTCTTTATTTACAAAGTTCCCTTATTATCTTATGTTCGCTGAACGGCATATAATTATCACCGATCACCTGATATTCTTCGTGTCCCTTGCCGCAGAGCGCTATCACATCGTTCTTGCGGGCGAGGCTCACAGCGTACTTTATCGCCTCAAGCCGGTCAACAAAGCTGTGCACTTCACAGCTGCCCTCAAATCCGGAAAGCACCTGATCTATGATAGACTGCTGATCCTCGAATCTCGGATTGTCAGATGTGACTACCGCGATATCGGCATAACCCGATACGCAGCGCCCCATGCCCGGCCGCTTGCCTGCGTCACGTTCGCCGGCTGCTCCGAATACGACTATCAGCCGTCCTTTGACGAAGCGCTTTATAGCTGACAGCGTCTTGTCGAGACCGTCCTCGGTGTGGGCGTAGTCGCAGATCACCGTATAATCCCTGTCGTATAGGACTTCGGCGCGCCCGCAGACGCCTTTTGCGGTGTTCAGACCCGCTACGGCTTCACGGATTGTAAGTCCTGCTTCAACACAGGCTGCGGCCGCTCCCATGGAGTTCATTACGTTGAAATCACCGGGCATCGGTATCGAGACTGTAAAAGCCTGGCCGGAGCGTCTATCGGCGAGGGTATAGGTCACGCCGCCGCTCTTCAGCTCGACCGCGCAGGCCGACACATCGGTCATGCCGCGTTCACTGAGTGCCGTAAGGCGTATGTTGCTTTCGGCCGAAAGCTCGTCGTACAGGCGTTTTCCCCACGGGTCGTCGATGTTTATGACACCTGCCCTGCAGCAGGCAAACAGTGACTTTTTCGCCTGATAATAGTTTTCCATTGTTCCGTGCCAGTCGAGATGATCCTGTGTGAGGTTTGTAAATATACCGCACTCAAAAGTCTCGCCGACGAACCGCGACTGGGAGAGAGCCTGTGAGGAGGCCTCCATGACGCAGTATTCGGCACCGTTATCCGCCATTTCGCGGAAATAACCGTACAGATCGAACTGATACGGGGTCGTGAGCCGGGCTTCGTAGGTCCTGCCGCATACATCGTATCCGGCGGTTCCGATACAGCCGCATTTGTGTCCGGTCTCGTTCAGTATATGTTTTATAAGATTTACGGTCGTAGTTTTGCCGTTTGTACCTGTGGCGGCTATGAGCTTCAGCCTTTTTGTGGGCTCTCCGAAATATCTTGATGAGAGTATGCTGAAAGTCTTTCTTGTGTCATCGGTAAGGATCTGCTGCGGCAGTCTGAGGTCATGATCAACGACGACAGCGGCGGCGCCTTTTGCGAGCATATCCGCGCAGGCGGAATGGCCGTCGAAGTTCCGGCCGGTTATAGCTACGAAGATATCGCCCGGCGTGACTTTTCGGGTATCGTCGGTTATCTTTCCGATATTACAATCTGTAATGCCGGCGCGCCTATTTTCGTCAAGTATATCGAACAAGCGCATCGGGATTACCTCCGATCTATTGATTAATTGGGTTTTGCGGGGCTTTCCAAAACGCAGCTGCGCCTGTCATGCGCGGCCGAGCCCGCTTGAGAACGAGAACAAGTAGTCGCTTGCGCTCGAGTATGACGCCCTTTAAAAAGGGCTTAGCCTAAACTTAATACGCTTCGCCTTGCAGCGGGGGCAGGCAGTACGCCAGTACACAATTGCAAGGCGGCGGGGTACCCCCGCTGTCAATCCGGCGGCGAGCCGCCGCCCCCAATCCGTCTGTTACATTCTGCTATGGGCGGCTTTCTGCCTCGCAGCCGTTAATATTCTGCTTTCTCCAAGGGGGCTTTCCGAATCGCCGTTGACCGCTTAGTTGCGCGCATCGTGCGCGCTTCTGGGCGGTCACTCACTGCATCGTGCAGTGACCCACACCCTTCGGTACTGCCTCTTTTGGTAGTTTGTAAAAGGGGTACACATTACCGGATCTGCAAGGCGAAGCGATTTGTTTAGGGATCCAAACCCTTTTTAAAGGGGTTGGCCGCCGGAGGCGACTCAAGCGCAAGCGGCAGCTTAACCGGCGTCGGAGTTGTTTACGAGGAATGTTACATCCACGACTGTACCCTTGCTGACTTCGGTGCCGGGGGCTATGGACTGGGATGTGGCGACTGCGCCGGAGTTGTTGACAGCGCCGCCGCTCAGGGATACGTTGAGTCCGTAGTATGAGAGCGTATTGTTCGCCTGATCGACTGTGTAGCCTGTCACATCGGGCACAGTGACGTTCTGGACCATAGCTCCGTTCATATAGATAACTACCGTTCCGCCTTTTGGGATAGATGCCGAGGCTTCGGGGACGGTGACATTGACGATATCGCTCTCGTCTTCACCTATGACGGTGTATTTGAGACCTTTGGAGTTTATGGATGTGATCGCTGCGAGGAGGGAGGAGCCATAAACATAAGGCACGGTGGTGTTCTGTATCGCAAGCTCGTCGGCTGTGTACTGCGGAAATACGCCGAGGTATTCGAGACATTCGCTGAACACTGCGGAAACGACAGGTGCAGCGACGCGGCTTCCGTAGTACTGGCTGCCCATGGGCTCGTCAACGCATACCAGCATGATATATTCGGGGTCGTCGGCAGGGGTAAAGGCACAGAAAGAGCCGACATAGCGCATATCCCAGCTGTTGTGGTATTCATCGAGCTTCTGGGATGTGCCGGACTTGCCGCCGATGCGGAAGCCGGGGATATAGGCGTTTGAACCGCCGTTGTATGTAACGATGTTTTCGGTTATCTGACGCATCAGAGCGGAAGTCTCACCGCTTATTACCTGACGTTTGATTGTCGTGCCGGTCGACTTGATCACGTTTCCGCTGCTGTCAACGATCTTGTCAACAATGTGCGGAGTAACAAGATATCCGCCGTTTATAGCCGCGCAGTAAGCACAGATCATCTGTATCGGGGTTATCTTGTTGGTCTGTCCGAAAGACGAAGATGCAAGCTCGACGCGTCCCATACGTTCGTAGGGTACATAAAGCGGACTTGCCTCGCCGGGCAGGTCTATGCCGGTCTTTTCGGTGAAGCCGAAAGCTGTGAAATAATTGCAGAAAAGCCTCTGTCCAAGTGCCAGACCTATCTGTATGAACGCGGGGTTGCACGAAGATGTTATCGCGTCCTGGAGCGGCTGGGTGCCGTGTCCGCCCATGGTCCAGCAGTGGATCCTGGTGTCGTCAACTGTGTAGACGCCGAGGCAGGTAAACTGTGAATCAAGGCTGATCACTTCTTCTTCCAGTGCCGACGCACAGGTTATTACCTTGAATACCGAACCGGGGAAGTAGAGCTCGGAAACGGCCTTGTTCTTCCACTGGAGCTCGCGCATGGCAGCGCGGCGCTCTTCCAGATCAGCCTCAATGCGCTCGTCTATTTCGTTCTGGTCGGTCAGTGAGCCGGCCATATAGTCGAGTACAAGCTGTTCGTGATATTCTTCCAGTGCCTGTTCATCGATATCGGACAGCTTGGAAGGATCGTTCAGGTCATATCCGGGAGCCGTTGCCATAGCGATTATGGCACCGGTCTTTGCGTTCATGATTATGCCGGTGGCGCGATTGGCGGCTTTGTACTCTCTTACCGCATTTTCAAGATTCTTTTCGAGGTAGTACTGAACCGTACTGTCGAGAGTGAGCACGATGTCGTTGCCGTCGCTGGCTTCATAACGGTTCTCGAAGTCGTAGGGCATGGCGTTTCCGCGGGCGTCCTTCGCCATAACGATAAGACCATCGGTGCCCTGGAGATAGTCGTCATAGTAGGCTTCGAGACCGTAAACGCCCTCGTTGTCGTAGTTCGTGAAGCCTATCAGGCTGGAGGCGAGGCTGTCATTCGGATAGTAGCGCTTGCTGCTTTCCATAAGGTTGACGGTGTAAGCGGCCAGCTTGTTCTCGGTTATGAAGGCCTGAACCTTGTCGTAGGTCGCCTTGTCGACCTTTTTCTTGACTATCAGGTATTCGTTGTCGTAATTATTGCAGCTTTCGCGGAGCTTTTTACCGTCGACACCCAGCATTTCCGAAAGCGATTTGCATATAACGTCCACCATGGGCTTTTCGCCCTTTTCGGTGCGCTTCGCGTCATCGTCGGCTATGGCTTTCGGGGACAGGACCACATCCCAGACCGCCGTGCTCTGCGCCAGTATCTTGTTGTTGCGGTCATATATGGTGCCGCGGTTTGCGGTTATGGTGTAGCTGCTGAGCTGCTGGGAATTGGCTTTTGAACGGTAGTATTCGCTGCGCACGACGGCGGTATTGTATATGACGGCAGCGACATATCCTGCGCCTATGACGAGCAGTATGAGGACTACCCAGAACATACGGCGCTTCATCTTGTTGGTAGGCGCGAGTATGGGCTTGCTGTCGGCGCTGTCGGGCATTTTTCCTTGTGCCATATTTCCTCCGTTTTCTTTTTCTGAAACAATTCGGCTGCAAATAGTTCAGTATTGCAGCCGTAAGTAAGCGGAGCAAGTCCGCATTAAATTATATTTGTACTTGTACCGGTTTATGCCTTGAACCCCAGATAATCAAGAATGTCGTAGAACCAGTTCTTTATCGAGACGAAGATGTTGGTGTTTTCCTCCGCCACTTCGGTCATTTCTTCGGTGTTCATGGTGATATAGGTTATCTGCGAGCTCTGTGTCTTCTGGAGACCGAGATCCTGGGAAGCTACCTGCTCGACGTTGTCGAGAGTGTACATACTGTCCAGCTCCGAGCGCAGTCTGATGTTATCGCGCTCCATCTGCTCGATCTCGTTTTTCGTCTCGCTTATCATCGTCGTGTAATCGGATATCTGCAGTTTGCTGTAAAGCAAAGAAAAAGCCACGGCAAGACAAAATACCGATGCCGCAAGTACCGCGACAACGCTTCCGTTCCTGCCTATGGATTTTTTCTGCGAAATCTTTATTTTTTCACGTTCCGCACGCTGTTTTTCGCGTTCCCTGCGCCGCTGTTCGTACTCTTCGTCTGTATCGAAGAGCGTGAGATCATACGCAAGGTTGCTGTTGTGGTCGTACATTTATATCCTTCCTTTTCGGAGCTACAATTTTTCAATTATCCTGAGTTTGGCGCTCCTGCTGCGGGGATTGGCCGCAAGCTCTTCCTCGTCCGCCGTGATTGGCTTTCTCGTTACCGCGACAGCCCTCGGCTTCTTCCCGCATACGCACACGGGGAAGTCTTTGGGGCACGTGCAGCCTTCCAGCAGACTTCTGAATTTCTGTTTTACTATCCTGTCTTCCAATGAATGGAACGTTATCACCGACAGCCGGCCGCCGGGTGACAACAGTTCAAATATATCGTCGAGCGCCTTTGTCAGCGCATCAAGTTCGCCGTTTACCTCTATGCGTATCGCCTGAAAGGTCTTGCGGCAGGGATTTTTTTCTTTTCGTACTTTCAGAGGAACATTCCGCTTGATTATTTCCGCCAGTTCCCCCGTGGTCTCTATCGGAGCCGCGAGTCTGGCCTGTACTATCCCGTGGGCTATTCCGCGGGCGAACTTTTCCTCACCGTATTCGAAGAGTATCTGCGCGAGCTTGTCCTCCGGGTATTCGTTCACCACATCGCGGGCGCTCATGCCTTCGCCGCTCATCCTCATATCAAGCGGAGCGTCGTTATGGAACGAAAATCCGCGCTCCGGATCATCGAGTTGATGCGATGAAACGCCGAGGTCCATTATCGCGCCGTCGAGCCTGTCCAGCCCGAGTTCGCGGAAAGCGTCGCCGAATTCGCTGAAATTGCGTTCCACGAAAACAGGCGAATAGTCCGCAAGGCGCTTTCGCGCGGCCTCTATTGCTTCGGGATCGCGGTCGAAGCAGATAAGCTTACCGTTCCCGAGCCGTTTTGCTATTTCAAGACTGTGCCCGCCGCCGCCGGTGGTGCAGTCGGCGTAGACGCCGCCCTCTTTCACCGCCAGCCCGTCGACTGCGGGCATAAGCAGTACGGACGTATGCGAAAATTCCATATTACAGCTCCAGCTCCATAGCCACGTTCACAAGTTCCGTGGTGTCGATCGTGCTGTTCATATTGTCCCAGGCGGCCTTGTCCCAGATCTCGGCGCGCTTGCCCACACCGACGATGACTATATCGTCCTTCAGTCCGGCGTGTTCGCGCAGCGGCGGGGGGATAAGGGCGCGGCCCTGTTTGTCGGGCTCTATCTCAAACGCGCTGGTTATCAGGAACCTGCGCAGTACTGATGTCTTTGTCTGCGGCAGCTCGTTGAGCTTTCTTTCCAGCTCGTCCCAGTCCTCCTTGGTGTAGAGGGTGAGGCTTGCGGGGCCGTCGCTCACCGTTTTGGAGACCATAAAGACACTGCCCAGCTCTTCGCGTATCTTTACGGGGAAGTTCATACGTCCCTTGGCGTCAAGTGTGCTTTTGAATTCGCCGCGCAATGCTCTCATCTCCTTCCGGTGCGGTATTGTTCTGTCCCAAGGTTTTCAACACTTTCAACAGCTCGATTGCATTTATCCGTGGAACTGTTGAAAACTCTGTTGATAAGGTTAAAAAGTGAACTTTTAGGCAGAAAAGTAGAAAATTCACCACATTAATTACATTATACACTGCCATTCCGGAAAAATCAAGACTGAATTAAAGATTTAGCAAACTAAAAGCATAAAAGTTTCAAACTTATTTTTGGCTATTTTAAACAAAAATAAGCGTGTGAATTTGAAATGAATATACAAAAATCTGTGACATTTTACAAAATGTGGTGCCTGCCCAAGAAACCGGGTACCATATTTTGTGGTCGGCGCCGAAACGCAGAAAATTCGTCCGATATCGCGCAGCTTGGGAATGTACTTTTATTTTTGGCCGGAATATGTTATACTATTCTATATTATATCGATGCAGGGGGCATACTGATGAGAAAAAGGATATGCGCTTTATCCGTGCTTATCATATTGGCCGTATCTCTCTGTTCGTGCGGCCTTCTGCCGTGGGTTCATTATGAGAATGCCCCTGACAGATGGCGGCACAGCTGGCTGTATAACGACAATTACGCGGTCGAAGAAGCGGTCAATGAGCTTGTGGCGGCAGCCGACGCGGGCGACCGCGAAGCGCTGAAAAAGATGTTCGCGCCGAATATATATAATCAGGACGGCTTTGACGAACTGCTCGATGACTTCTTGAAAGCGTACCCCGGGGGATTTTCCTCCGAAAGCGTCGATCTTTCGGAGCTGTACGGGGCAAGCACCGGAGAAAGACAGACCGATGGCGGCAAAAACATAAATACCGCTTCAAACGGCGCATATATCGTACTTGACGGGAAGTATTACAGTTTTTACATAAGGATCTGCTATACGAATGATTTCGACCCGGACGAGGTCGGCGTCACGGTGTTCCGGATAAGGTCGCTGAGCTCTGCCGGGGAGTACAGTTATCTGAACAAAGACGATACAAGACCGCTGATGTGCGACGTGAGCAGTAACTATGACGCGCGCCTGCTGAACGTCGGGATGAACAGTTGGCTGTATATTTTCGACCCGGAGCTGGACAGGGTATATACAAAGGAAGAGATCGTTGGCGCGGCGGAGAAATGCCGTGAGGAATACGGCGGCGAGGTGCCGCTGTCCGCTCTGACAGACAGGCTCGGGAAACCGAACGGTTGGGATACGACAGGTTCTGATCCTTACGATATTGACCGGGCATATATACTCGAGCCGGAAGACGGTGAACAGCAATATGCCGTGCTCAGAGTCCGGGATATGAAAGTGACGAGCATAATTGTCTGCAGGGAAGGGCTGCCGGATCATATATACCAATATGATAATATCTATGATTATATCTTTAAAACCAAAGAAGGAAGTTCGTAACGAGCGGGGGAGAATATAATGCGGAAGTTTCTTGAAATAGGAAAGATAACCAAATTGCAGGGGCTGAAAGGCGAGGTGCGCGTGCAGTACTACTGCGACGAGCCGGAGATGCTCTGCGATTTTGAGACGCTGTATCTGGGGAAGGAACATACGCCCGTCCAGCCGCAGAGGGCGCGTTATCTGAAAAGCGATGTGGCGGTGCTGAAGCTGAAGGGCATCGATACCCCCGAGGCCGCAGAAAAACTGATAGGGAAGATGCTGTATTTTGACCGCGGGGACATCGAACTGCCCGAGGATACATGGTTTATACAGGATATAATAGGGCTGGAAGTGTACGACGCCGACAGCGGAAAATTTTACGGCAAGGTGGACGATATTTACCAGAACGGAACTGCGGACGTGTACTCGATAAAGACTCCCTCCGGCGGGCAGCTCATGTTTCCGGCGATACCCGATGTGCTGCTGGAGACCGATATCGACGGCGGCAAAATTATTATCAGACCGCTGGACGGCCTTTTCGACCCGGAGGAGATCAAGGAGACCGAAGATGATAAGGATTAATATAGCGACCCTTTTTCCGGCAATGTGCGAAGCGGTGCTGAGCGAGAGCATAATCGGCCGCGCGCGGAAGGCTGGAGCGGTCGCGATAGCCTGCCGTGATATACGGGATTATACGCTGAACAAGCACCGCCGCGTGGATGACAAGGCCTACGGCGGCGGCACGGGAATGGTGATGCAGGCGCAGCCTATCTACGACTGCGTGATGTCAATTATCTCCGATCTCGGAGATAACGCCCGCCCGAGGCTCATATATATGTCACCGCAGGGCAGGAAGCTGGATCAGCAGCTTGTGAAGGAGCTTGCCGCGGAGGATGATCTGATCATACTCTGCGGACATTATGAAGGCGTGGATAAGCGCGTTCTGGACGAACTCGCGTTTGAGGAGATATCC
>JAEEJW010000004.1 GCA_016282095.1 Ruminiclostridium sp.
GCGGATCGCCGCGATAGTTCCTGTCAGGCTGAGTTCGTCCGTCAGTGCGGATCCCAGAGCCTCTGCGCGGAAAACATACAGACCCGAATCCACCTCGGTGATGCCGAGCTGCGGAAGAGTCGCGTCCTCCCGGGCGATTATGGCTTCGAGACCGCCGTCCGCGTCCCGGACGATGCGCCCGCAGTCCCCCGGATCCGGAAGATCCGCGCTCATTACGGTGACATCGCTGCCCGCTTCTTTATGCGCGTTTATCACGGAAGCCACGGTCTCGCTGTTCACGAAGGGCATATTTCCGCGGAGCACGATCACATCCCCGCCGTCAGCGGACATCTCCGCTGCCTGCATCAGCCCGCTGTTCCCGGACTGCGTGAAAATGCGGTATTCCCCGCGGCCTTCAATATATTTCTTCACCGTATCGGCGCCGTACCCGACTATGATGCCGGTGTCCGCGGGGCTTATACCCGCTCCGGCGAGGCTGTCCAGCACCCAGCCCAGCATAGGCTCGCCCAGCACCTCAAGCATTGCTTCCGGTTTATCCGATCTCATTCTGCTGCCGTCTGCGGCGGCAAGCACTATCGCTTTGCAGCTCATAATATCTGTTCCTTTCATTTGTATGGAATAACTGTTTCTATTATCGCACATTTTCCGAAAATAATCAATAGCTTTTATTGATTTTGACAGAAATTTGTGCTATACTTTATTTATTATGACTTACAGGGTGGTATTATGATAAAGGAATTTGAAAAAAAGCCCCGCGAATTCGCGGAGAAAGTTATAAACGCGGCAGGAAGCGCCGGCTCGCTAAATATGCTCGTTTCCGGCGCGAAGGAAACAAAGGATCCCGTGACCGTCTACGCGGCGGTGTACCGCGCGGTGCAGGAGGGTCTCGGACTTACGCCCTTCGTCTCGCAGATCATAGCGGGCGGCTGGCTGGACGGCGAGAATGTGGCGGAGCTTGCCACCGGCGAGGGCAAGACGATAGCGGCGGTTTTCGCGGCGTTCATGTCCTGCTGCCGCGGCGACCGCGTTCACATACTCACCTTCAACGACTATCTCGCAAAGCGCGACCGGGAGTGGATGAAGCCGGTCTACGACCTGCTGGGCGTAAGCACCGCGTACATCGTTGAAAAGACTACCCACGACGAGCGCAAGGCCGCCTACAAAGCCGATGTCCTCTACTCCACCGTAAGGGAGACGGGCTTCGACTTCCTGCGCGACTTCCTCGTATTTTCGCCAGAGGACGCTGTGGGGAACGGCTGCGAAAAGGTGATCGTTGACGAGGCGGATTCCCTGCTCATCGACGAGGCCCGCATACCGCTGATAGCAGCGGGCGTCATGGATATAGACAAGGACCCCGATCTGCCCGAGGTGTTCAGGTTTGCGGAAACTCTCGGAGAAGATGACTACGAGACCGATGCGGGAACCGCTTCCGCATACCTGACGCGCTCCGGCGAGAAGAAGGCCGAGGAGCACTTCGGCACGGGCAACATCTATTCCGGACGCAACAACGACCTGCTGACCCGCATAAACGACTCACTGAACGCGCTGCACGTTCTCACGGAGGACAAGGACTACATCGTAAGGGACGGGCAGATACGCATTATAGACACATTCACCGGCAGAACAGCGGAGAACCGCTGCTATCCCGGACTGCTCCAGTCCGCGGTGGAGCTGAAGCACGGCCTCGACGTCACGGAGCGCGGTGTCATCATGGGCAGCATACCGATACAGTTCTTCCTGCGGCAGTATAAGTCCGTCGCGGGAATGACAGGCACGGCAATGACCGCGAAGGACGAGTTCGACGAGCTGTACGGGCTTGTGGTAAGGCACGTTGACCCGAATACCCCCTCCATACGCGAGGATCTGCCCATGGCGGTGTACTTCGACGAGGACAGCAAGCTGAAAGCCGTTGTCCGCGAGACTGCCGCAGCCCACGAAAAAGATCAGCCGGTGCTCATAGGCACCTCCGACATAGCACAGAGCGAAAAGCTCTCCGCCCTGCTGACAGAAGCGGGTATAGAGCATAATGTCCTCAACGCCAAGAACGACGAGGACGAAGCGGAGATCATAAAAGGCGCGGGAATGCCCGGTGCCGTCACCGTTTCGACGAACATGGCGGGACGCGGCGTTGACATCAGGCTCGGCGGCGCCGACGAGATGCACAGAAGCGTGGCCGTGGCGGCGGGAGGACTCTACGCTATCGGTACCTACCTTGCCGAGAGCGCCCGCATAAACGATCAGCTCCGCGGACGCGCCGCGCGTCAGGGCGATCCGGGTCAGAGCAGGCTCTTCGTGTCCCTTGACGAGCAGATTATGCAGATATACAGACTGAAAAAGCACATCCCCGCCCATAAATGGCCGGAGCCCACTGAGGACGAGATAACCGACAGAGCTGTGGTCAGGGAAGTCGCCCGCATACAGAAGATCTCGCAGGGCAAGACCCTCGACGAGCGCGTGCGCCTGCTGAAATTCACAATGATAGGCGAGAAGCACCGCGATCAGGTCTTTGAGTCCCGCAGGAAGTATCTTAGCGGCGAAAAGGAGCCCGCGATCTGGCAGGACGAGTTCCCGGAGCTCTTTGAGGAAGCCGTGGAAAAGTACGGAGAAGAGGCCGTGGCAAAGAAGCAGCGCGAGTATGTGCTGGCGATGATAAATATGCGCTGGAGCAGCTATTTGGAGTTCACGTCGTGGCTGCGCGAGAGCATACATCTCACCGCAATAGGCGGCGAGAACCCGGCGGAGGAATACAATATCCGGTGCGAGAGCTTCTACGAGACCATGGGCGAAGACCTGATACGCGAAATGGGCGAGGGTCTGGAGCAGCTCATGGAAAAAGGACCGGACGGGCTGAAAATACCGCGTCCGAAGAGCATCAGCACCTATCTGCTGGAGGACACGGGCGACGAGCTTGAACGCCGCACGCTTGCGGAGTTCCTTTCCGGCGATACCGACTACGAGGGGTATGACAGCGAAGAAGACGAGGAAGACGAAGAAACGCCCTCCGAAGCCGAGGAACCTGTCCCCGCAGAAACAGAGGAAAAAGAAAAGAAGCCGGGCTTCTTCAGAAAGCTGTTCGGCAAAAAGAAGGACTGAGTTATGGATACGATAGCAGCGATAGCTACACCGCCCGGAACAGGCGGCATAGCGGTCATACGGATATCAGGAGATGAAGCCGCGGATATCGCGGAAAAAGTGTTCCGCCCTGTCAGCGGCAGACCCGTGAGCGGTATGCGCGGCTACACGGCGTGCTACGGCACGATATGCGACGGAGAGACCCGCATCGACGACGGCGTGCTGCTCATATTCCGGGCTCCTCACAGCTACACGGGCGAGGACACCGCCGAGATATCCTGTCACGGCGGCATATACGCGGCAAAGCGGGTGCTCGCCGCGTGCTTCGGAGCGGGTGCGGTACCGGCGCAGGCGGGCGAGTTCACCAAGCGCGCCCTGCTGAACGGCAAGCTCTCGCTGACGCAGGCCGAAGCCGTGGCGGACACCATAGCCGCCCAGAACGAGCAGTATCTTGCCTGCAGCGCCGCACAGCGCGAAGGCTCGCTGTACAGGCGCATACAGAGCGCTGCGGACAGCCTGCTGTCGCTGATAACGCTCATTCAGGCTTGGATAGATTACCCGGACGAGATGGAAGACGAGTTCGACGGTGAGCTGGAAACGGACAAGCTCCGGGACATTGTGCGGGAGCTTGACGCTCTGCTGGAAAGCTACAACGAAGGCCGGATACTCCGTGACGGGCTCCCCTGCGCCATAGTCGGAAAGCCCAACGCCGGCAAATCCACGCTTATGAATCTCCTTACCGGCACGGAGCGCAGCATAGTCACCGACATCGAGGGAACTACCCGCGATATCGTGGAAGAGACCGTCACGCTGGGCGGGCTGATGCTGCGGCTCGCGGACTGCGCGGGCATACGCGACACCGACGACCCCGTCGAGGGCATAGGCGTCGAGCGTATGCTGAAAAAGCTGGACGAAGCCTCGCTGATATTCGCGGTGTTTGATTCGAGCCGCGCCCTGTCCGACGAGGACGAACGGCTGATAGAAAAGATACGGGGCAGGAACGTGCTCTGCATAATAAATAAGACCGACCTGCCGGAAGCCCCCGGCACCGCGCGGCTTGAAGGGATTTTCCCCCGCACCCTGCGCATAAGCGCCAGAGACCCCGCCGCCGTGAAAGCCATAGCCGGCGCGGTATCGGAGATGACGGGGCTCGGGAAGCTCGACCTCAGCTCGGGCTTCATAGCCAACGAGCGCCAGCGCCGCTGCGCACAGGACGCACGGGACTTCACCGCGCAGGCGTGTGAGGCTCTCGCGCAGGGAATGACCCTCGACGCCGTGGGAATAATGTGTGAAAACGCGCTGGACAGGCTCTATGAGCTGTCCGGAGAGAAAACGTCGGATAACGTCATAGAGCAGGTGTTCAGCCGCTTCTGTGTCGGCAAGTAAGCCGGCGCTGGCGCGCTGAAGTCGCTTACGCTCGAGCCCGGGGGGAAACTTTTTTGAAAAAAAGTTTTCCCCCGGACCCCCTTTCAAAAAACTTTGACCGCTTCGCTTATTTACCCGAAAGAAATCTGCCTTAAAAGGAGAAAAATATGCTCAATATAATCTACGGAGCCTCCGGCACCGGCAAGTCGGAGCTTCTGTACAGACGAGCCGCCGAAGCCGCGGCTTCCGGGAAAAACGTGATCCTTTTCGTCCCCGATCAGTTCTCCTTCGAGGCCGAAAAAAAGATGTACAGAACGGTGGAGCACAAGTATTCCCGGTTCTGCCGCGTATCCATGTTCTCCCGTGAAGCACAGAGGATACTGCGGAAATACGGCAGAACCAAGGAATACGCCGACGATATCGCCAAGCGCATAATCATGCGCAGCGTCCTCGGACAGCTCCGCGGCAGGCTTGAACACTACGGCTCAATAGTCGGGAAGCCCGGTTTCGCGGAGTTCGCCCTGGGATTCGTCAGCGACCTGCGTACAGCGGGACTCTCGCCCTCAAAGCTCCGTGACGTACTCGGAAGGAGCGGCTCGCTCTCCGACGCCCTCGGCCGCAAAATGGACGAGATATGTATGATATATTCGGCATACGATGCCGAGCTGGACATACGCTTCGACGACAGGCTCGACGATATAAGGAAGGCCGCGGAGCTGATAACGGAAAACAGCCTGTTCGACGGCTGCGAGGTGTTCTTCGACGAGTTCGGCCACTTCTCCGGAAATCAGGAGCTTTTTATAGCGGCGCTCACCGAAAAAGCGGATAATGTAACGATAGCCTTCACCTGCGACGATATAAACGGCACTGACCGTACATTTACGGCAGTCCGCAGGACTATAATGCGCCTGAACGGCGGGACTCTCCCCGCGGCGGCAAATGTCACGAAGGCTCCCGGCACCCCGAAGGAGCCGCCGGAGCTGCGCATAATCGAAGCCGCGGATATCTGGCAGGAATGTGACTGGATATGCGCGGAGATACGCTCGCTGATGCACGAGGGCGTGCGCTGCCGCGACATCGCGGTCATAACGCCCGTTCCCGACTACGACCCGGTGCTTGCCAGCGCGGTGCGCAAATACGATGTCCCGGCCTTCACCGATATCCCGGAGCCGCTGATAACCAAGTCCTTCGTGCGGTTCGCCATATACACGCTCCGGGCGCTGTCCTTTGAGACAGACGATATTCTCCGCTATATCAAGAGCGGCTATGTGCGCCGCGTGATACCCGACCCGGAGACCGGCAGACCGGTATCGGTAAGGCTTTCGGATATCGACATAAACAAGCTGGAGCGCGCCGCAAGAGTCTACGATCTGCGCGCCGCCGACTGGTGCAGACCCTTCCCCGACCGCAGTGTTCTCGCTCCCGACGCCGATGCCGCGGCGATCCGCGAGATAAAGGAGCTTGAGGAGCTGGAAGACCTGCGTGTCGCGATAATCGAGCCTCTTACAGAGCTGAAAGCCGCCGTCACCGGCAGCAGCGGCGCACAGATGACCGAATGTCTGTGCCGCTTCCTGACGGAGAAGATGTCGCTGGAAATGACCGTCCGCGGCAAATGCACCGTGAACGGCGAGTTCAGGCAGGAGCTTTTCGACACTTACGACGAGCTGTGGGAAAAGACGGTCACCGTGTTCGAGTCGGCTCACAAAGCCCTCGGAGACCGTGTGATATCCCTTGCCGAATATACGGACATACTGACGGACGTATTCACGGCTACCACCGTCGCGCACCCGCCGCAGTTCCTTGACAGCGTAACTCTCGGAGACACATCCCGCAGCCGTTTCGGCAGCAAGAGCCACGTTTTTCTCTGCGGCTTCGGCAGCGGACAGTTCCCGCCGCCCGCAAAGGCTCCGCTGGCGTTCTCCGCTTCGGAGTGCGACGAGCTGGCGGATATCGGCATAGCCATACTGCCCGGGCGCGAGTCACGCTATTCAGAGGAATTATTCACACTCTACCGCTGCACGCATCTGCCCCGGCAGCGCCTGTACATCACCTACGCTTACCGCGGCAGCGACGGCGCGCTCACCGAGCCTTCACCCGAAGTGAAGAAGCTGGCGGCAAGGCGCGGCGTAAAGATCGAGGGCGCCGACAGTTTCGGAGCCGCCCATTACTGCCGCAGCCCGCGTTCGGCGGGGCAGTACCTTGCCCACATCTACAACAGCTCCGTAGCCGCGCAGGCCGACGAGCGCAGGGCGCTTAAAAAGCTGCTCCCCGGCAGCGGCGCTGTGCAGGAGGGCTTCATAGAAATTCTGGACTCGGCTTCGGGCAGAGCTCCCGGCCGTGACCGTCATCTGATACGGGCTTCATCGGCGGCTCCGCTGATGAACATGGACTCCTACTCCCCGACCGCGATAGAGAAGCTCGCGGACTGCAAGTTCGCCTACTTCTGCAAGTACGGTCTCGGGCTGCGGGAGGACAATGTCCGCGAAGCAAGCCCCGCAATGACCGGAAATGTGGTGCATCACTGCCTCGAACATCTGCTGAAGATGCCGGGCTTCTTCGATATGAGCTATGAGGAGACGGAAGCCGAGACATACAAGGCGATCGCGGAATACGAACAGCGGAGCTTCTTCGGCAGCTTCGGCGGCTCGGAGCGTTTCTCCTTCACACTGCGGCATCTGGCGAAATATGTCGTCCGCGCAGCTGTCCGTATGCGGGACGAGATGAAGAACAGCGGCTTCCGGCCCATAGAATACGAAAAAGACCTTATCCTCGACCTGGGCGGAGTCACGGTGCGCGGACGCTGCGACCGTATTGACGGCATGATCGCGCAGGACGGCAGGGATTTTGTGCGCGTGGTGGACTACAAGCACAGCAGAAAACTGAAATTCAGGCTCCCGGAAGTGTACCGCGGCTACAACCTGCAGATGCTGCTGTACCTGTTCGGAATCTGCTCGGAACCCGCTCTGCTGGGCAGCGGAGCAAGGGAATACTTCGGTGGCTCCGTTCCCGCGGCACTGGAGCCTTCGTCGGTGA